>NZ_JBTJEQ010000005.1:0-151862 GCF_054456675.1 Jatrophihabitans sp. YIM 134969 | reverse complement strand
CACCGCCGCACGCCGGCTCCGCGGTCATAACCGGGGCACCGCACACCGCACTTGCCGCACCGTCGCTGCGCCTTGCGGGCCGGATGCACATCGATGACGAGGTGCTGCGCCCGCTGGTCGAACACGACACCGTCGACCACGGTGTCATCGACCCCCAGCACAGCGCGCCATAGGCTGGCGTCGCGCACGCCGTTCTCCGTTCATGGTTGCTGACCTTCGACAAGCCAGAAACCTAGACAGAGAACGGCGTGTTGCTATCTCACCACCCCGAACCCACCCACAGATGCGTCACAAGAGCCGCTTTTCCTGACCATTCGACGGGAGAGGTGCCCACTCGCCGGACTCCGTGGGCTGGGACCCGGGGACGGGTCAGAAACGCTCGCCGTTCTCGGCCATCTTGTGCAACAGCGGGTTGGGGGCGAAGCGCTCGCCGAAGCGGTCCGCGAACGACGACGCGCGGGCGACGAATCCCGCCACCCCGCCCTCGAACCCGTTGACGTACTGCAGGACGCCACCGGTCCACGGCGGGAAGCCGATGCCCATGATCGAGCCGATGTTCGCGTCGGCGGTGGTGAGCAGGACACCCTCCTCGACACAGCGCGAGGACTCGACGGCCTCGATGACCAGCATCCGTTCGCCGAGCTCGTGCAGGTCGAGCGCAGCAGGGTCGGCGACCGGCGCGAAGTGCTCGGCGAGGCCCGGCCAGAGACCGGTCCGGGCGCCGTTCTCGTCGTAGTCGTAGAAGCCCGCGCCCTTCAGCCGCCCGGGGCGCCCGAGTTCGACCATCTTCTCCACGACGTCCTCGGCCGGGTGCCGCACGTAGGAGGCTCCGGCGGCCTCGCGCGCCTCGTTGCGGATCTTCAGGAACAGCTCGAGGTTGAGTTCGTCGGCCAGCTGCAGCGCCCCGACGGGGTACCCCGCCTGCAGCGTGGCCTGCTCGACCGAGGCCGGCGGCACGCCCTCGGCGAGGATCGCCAACGCCTCGTTCACGAACGTGCCGATGACCCGCGAGGTGAAGAACCCGCGGCTGTCGCCGACCACGATGGGGGTCTTGCCGATCTGCTTCGCGTAGTCCAGCGCCCGGGCCAGCGCGGCGTCGGAGGTCTGCCCGCCGCGGATGATCTCCAGCAGCGGCATCTTGTCGACGGGCGAGAAGAAGTGCAGCCCGATGAAGTCCTCGCGCCGGGTGACGCCCTCGGCCAGACCGGTGATCGGCAGGGTCGAGGTGTTCGACCCGAGCAGGGCGTCGGCCGCCACGACCGGCTCGGCCTGGGCGAAGACCTCGTGCTTGAGCGACTGCTTCTCGAAGACAGCCTCGACGACGAGGTCGCACCCGGCCAGATCGGCGTAGTCGGCCGTGGGGGTGATCCGGGCCAGCACCTCGTCGCGCTGCGCCGCGGTGCTCTTGCCGCGGGAGACGGCCTTGTCGAGGATCTTGGCCGAGTAGGCCTTGCCCTTCTCGGCGGCCTCGATCGAGACGTCCTTGAGCACCACGTCGATGCCGGCCTTCGCGCTGACGTACGCGATCCCCGCACCCATCATCCCGGCGCCGAGCACGGCGACCTTGGTGGCCGGGCGCGGCTCGAAGCCGGCCGGGCGCGAGCCGCCCCCGTTGATGGCGTTGAGGTCGAACCAGAACGCCTGGATCATGTTCTTCGCGACCTGACCCGTGGCCAGGTCGAGGAAGTAACGACCCTCGATGGTCAGGGCGGTGTCGACGTCGACCGCCGCCCCCTCGACCGCCGCGCACATGATGTGGTGCGGCGCGGGCATGGGCGCGCCCTTGAGCTGCTTGCGGAGGTTGGCCGGGAAGGCCGGCAGGACGGCGGCGAGCTTCGGCGTGCTGGGTGTCCCGCCGGGGATCTTGTAGCCCTTGACGTCGAACGGTTGGGTGGCGTCGGGGTGGGCCGCGATCCACGCGCGGGCCGCGGCGAGCATCTCCTCGGGCGTCGCGGCCAGTTCGTCGACCAGGCCCAGTTCCACGGCCGCCTCGGGACGCAGCCGCTGACCCTGCAGCAACAGCTTGGTCAGCGCGTCGGCGATGCCGAGCATCCGGACCGAGCGGACCACGCCGCCCGCGCCGGGCAGCAGACCGAGCGTGACCTCGGGGAAGCCGAACCGGGCCTTCGGGTCGGCGAGCGCCACGCGGTGGTGACAGGCCAACGCGATCTCCAACCCGCCGCCGAGCGCCGAGCCGTTGAGCGCGGCGACCACGGGCCGGCCGAGGGTCTCCAGGCGCCGCAGCCGCCCCTTCATCTGCTCGACGCCCGCGGCGAACTCGTCCTGGTTCTCGACGGTCACCTGCGAGAGCAGACGCAGGTCGCCGCCGGCGAAGAACGTGCTCTTGGCCGAGGTGACCACCACACCGGTGACGGAGTCCTTCTCGGCCTCGAGCCGGTCGACGGTCGCGCCGAGCGACTCCTGGAACGCGGCGTTCATCGTGTTGGCGCGCTGGCTCGGGTCGTCGAGGGTGAGCGTGACGACGCCGTCGGCGTCCCTGTCCCAGCGGATGGTTCCGGCTTCGGGTGCGGTCATGAGTCCTGTTCTCTCCTGGGTACGGCGGTCGCGGTGCGGTCGGTGGCCGCGGGTCAGACGCGCTCGACGATGGTCGCGACGCCCATGCCGCCGCCGACGCAGAGCGTGGCGAGGCCGTAGCGCTGGTCGCGACGCTCGAGTTCGTCGATGACGGTGCCGAGGATCATCGCGCCCGTCGCGCCCAGCGGGTGACCGAGCGCGATGGCGCCGCCGTTGACGTTGACCTTCTCGTGCGGCACACCGGTGTCCTTCATGAACTTCATGACGACCGCGGCGAACGCCTCGTTGACCTCGAACAGGTCGATGTCCTCGAAGCTCAGACCGGCCTTGGCCAGCGCCTTCTGCGCCGACGGCACCGGCCCGGTCAACATGATCGTCGGCTCGGTGCCGACGACACCGACCGACACGATCCGGGCGCGGGGGGTCAGGCCGAGGTCGGTGCCGACCTGCTCGTTGCCGATGAGCAGCGTGGCCGCGCCGTCGACGATGCCCGAGGAGTTGCCCGGGGTGTGGACGTGGCGGATCTTCTCGATCCAGTGGTACTTCTGCAGCGCGACGGCGTCGAAACCGCCGCCCTCACCGACGGCCGCGAACGACGGCTTGAGCGCGGCGAGGGTCTCGGGGCTCGTGCCCGGCCGCGGGAACTCGTCCTGCTCCAGCACGATCCGACCGTTCACGTCGACCACGGGGATCACGGAGCGCGCGAAGGCGCCGTCGGCGAGGGCCTTGGCCGCCCGCTCCTGCGACTCGACCGCGAACAGGTCGACGTCCTCACGCGAGAAACCCTCGACGGTGGCGATGAGATCGGCGCTCACGCCCTGCGGGACGAAGCTGGTGTCGTAGGCCGTCTCGGGGTCCATCGCCCACGCCCCGCCGTCGCTGCCCATGGGCACGCGCGACATCGACTCGACCCCGCCGGCGACCAGCAGGTCCTCCCAGCCGGAGCGGACCTTCTGCGCCGCGACGTTCACGGCCTCGAGGCCGGACGCGCAGAAGCGGTTGAGCTGGAAGCCCGGGCCGGAGGTCTCGTAGCCCGCGGCGAGCGCAGCCGTGCGCGCGATGTCGGCGCCCTGGTCACCGACCGGCGTCACGCAGCCGAGCACGATGTCCTCGACGCGCGAGGGGTCCAGGCCCGGGTTGCGCTTGCGCAGTTCGTCGAGCAGACCGACGACGAGCGAGACCGGCTTGCTGCCGTGGAGGCTGCCGTTCGCCTTCCCCTTCCCGCGCGGGGTGCGGATGGCGTCGTACACGAACGCTTCGGTCACTGCGGTCCTCCTCGGGACGGGACGGCTCGTGCGGTCCTCGACGGACGACACGCGACATTGACAGTATGACTGTTACAGTTCCTGTGTGCCAGAGGCCGTGACGGAGACCGGCGCCACCCCAGCACGCCTCGCGCCGTTCACCGTCGACGACCTCGCCGCCCGCACCGGACTCACGGTCCGGACGATCCGCTTCTACGTCAGCGAGGGCCTGGTCGCACCGCCGGTCCGCCGCGGCCGGATCGCGTACTACGACGACACGCACCGCATGCGCCTGGACCTCATCCGCACCCTGCAGGACCACGGCTACACCCTCGCCGCGATCGAACGCGTGCTCGCCCGGGTGCCCGACGACGCCGGCGCCGCCGAGTACGCCGTGCAGGCCGCGGTCCTCGCGCCGTGGTTGTCCGACGAACGCGAGGTCCTCGACCGCGCGGGCCTCGACCGGCGCGCGGGCCGTCACGTGGGCGACGACGAACTGCGGCACCTGCGTCAACTCGGTGTGGTCGAGCGCCGGCCGGACGGCGACTTCCTCGTCGCCCCCGCGATGCTCGGACACGCGGTGGAGCTCATGCGGTACGCCGTGCCCGCCGTCGTCCTGCGCGAGTCCGCCGACATCATCGAGACCCACGCGGCCGCGGTCGCGGAGGGCCTGACCGACCTGTTCGTCGAGCAGTTCTGGGCGCCCTACCAGCGCGGCGAGATCGACCACGAACACCTGGTCGGGATGCTCGCCCGGTTGCGGCCGCTCGCCGTGCACGGGTTGGTCGCGGCGTTCGGTCACGCGGCCGACCGCGCCGCCCGCCGTGGCCTCGAGCCCGGACTCCCGGACGACACCGCCACCGCACCGCCCCCCGACGGACCGGCGGGCGTCGAACGAGCTGGGAGAGCCTCATGACCACGGCCACCCGCCCCCGTTGGAGCGACGACGAGACGGAGGCGTTCCGCGACCTCGCGCACGCGTTCTTCGCCAAGGAGTGCGCACCGCACGAACACCGGTGGGGCGAGCAGCAGCACGTCGACCGCGAGGTGTGGAACAAGGCCGGGGAACTCGGCCTGCTGTGCCCGTCGATCCCCACCGAGTACGGAGGGGGCGGCGGCACGTTCGCGCACGAGGCCGTGCTCATGGAGGAGCAGGCCCGCACGCTCGCGCCCAGCCTCGGCACGTCCGTGCACAGCACGATCGTCGCCCACTACGTCAACAGCTACGGCACGGAGGAGCAGAAGCAGCGGTGGCTGCCCGGGCTCGCCACCGGTGAACTCGTCGGCGCCATCGCGATGACCGAACCCGGCACCGGCTCGGACCTGCAGAGCGTCCGCACCAAGGCGATCCGCGACGGCGACAGCTACGTCGTCGACGGCGCCAAGACCTTCATCACCAACGGGTACCTCTCGAACTTCGTCATCGTGGTCGCGAAGACCGACCCCGCCGACAAGGCGAAGGGCATCTCGCTCGTCGTCGTCGAGACCGACGCGGCCGAGGGTTTCTCCCGCGGCCGACCCTTGCACAAGGTCGGCCAGCACGGCCAGGACACCGCGGAGTTGTTCTTCGACTCCGTCCGCGTGCCCGCCGCCAACCTGCTGGGCGGCGAGGAGGGGCAGGGCTTCGTCCAGCTCATGCAGCAGCTGCCACAGGAACGCCTCGCGATCGCGGTGGCCGCCGTGGCAGGCATCGAGGTCTCGGTCGAGCACACGCTGCGCTACACCAAGGAACGCGAGGCCTTCGGGCGTCCGGTGTTCCAGTTCCAGAACACCAAGTTCACGATGGCCGAGATGGCGACCACCGCCACCGTGGCGCGGGTGTTCGTCGACGACTGCATCGCGAAGCACCTCGCCGGCGAACTCGACATCCCGACGGCGTCGATGGCCAAGTGGTGGACCACGCAGATGCAGTGCGACGTCGCGGACGCCTGCCTGCAGTTCTTCGGCGGCTACGGCTACATGGCCGAGTACCCCATCTCGCGGATGTGGACCGACGCCCGCATCCAGAAGATCTACGGCGGCACCAACGAGATCATGAAGGAGATCATCTCCCGCTTCCTCTGACGCGGGCGCCGGGGTCGCGGCCTCGATGGTGGACCCCGGCTGACTACGGTCAGCCCATGGCCAGCACCGCCGCCGAGACCGCGGCCGACGTCCGCGCGAGCCGCACCACCGCCGAGGCCGAGACCCGCGCCGCCCTCGAGCGCATCGCGCAGACCGACCCGGGGATCGGCGCGTTCCAGGTCGTGCGGGGCGAACAGGCCCTCGCCGAGGCACGGGCCGTCGACTCGCGACCGGACCGTTTCGCCCTGCCGCTCGCGGGGGTGCCGGTGGCGGTTAAGGACAACGTGCCGGTCGAGGGCGAACCGATGCGCAACGGGTCGCTCGCCACCTCACCCGAGCCGCAGCTGCGCAGCCACGTGGTGGTCGACCGGTTGCGCCGCGCCGGCGGGGTGGTCGTCGGCATCACCCGCGTTCCGGAGTTGTGCGTGTTCGGCACGACGGATTCCCCGTTCGGTGTCACCCGCAACCCCCTCGACGTGCGCCGCTCCCCCGGTGGTTCCAGCGGCGGCAGCGCCGCGGCCGTCGCCGCCGGGATGGTGACCGTTGCACATGGCAACGACGGCATGGGCTCGTTGCGCATCCCGGCCGCGTGCACCGGGTTGGTCGGGTTCAAGCCGGGTCGCGGGGTCGTGCCGTGGGGCGACGACGCCTCGTGGTTTGGTCTGTCCGAGCACGGTCCGCTCGCCACCACCGTCGACGACGCCGCCCTGCTGCTGTCGGTCCTCGCGGCCGACCCCGCACTCGCGGTCCCCCTCGACCCGGGGCCGCTCCGGGTCGCGACCTCGACCGTGGCGCCGGTGCCACTCACCCCGGTGCACGCGTCGTACGTGCGGGCGGTCGAGACGGCCGCGGCCGCGCTGCGCGACGCGGGTCACCGGGTCGAGCAGGCCGACCCACCCGCTCCGGTCACCACCGCGGTCGACGCGCTGGCGCGCTGGCTGGTCGGCACCGCCGAGTCCACCGAACCCCTGCCGCATCCCGACCGCCTGGTTCGCCGCACGCGGGTGCACGCCGCCCTCGGCCGCGTCGCGGGTCGGGCGGGGTTCCCGCACGCCGCCGCCCAGCAGCGGTGGGTCGAGACCGCCGAGAGGTGGTTCGGAGCAGGCCACGACGTCCTGGTGACGCCCGCGCTCGCCGGGCCGCCCAAGCACGTGGCGTCGCGGTCGGGTCGGCCGTGGTCGGACCGCGGGTGGCTCGCCAACGTGGTGAGCGACGCCCGCTACGCCCCGTTCGCCGCGCCGTGGAACCTCGCCGGGTGGCCCGCGATCGCCGTGCCGGTCCCTTCGGCCGCCGACCGGTCGGCACGGATCCCGCCGTCGGTGCAGCTGGTCGGACCGCCCGGCAGTGAACGCACGTTGCTCGCCGCCGCTCGGCTCGTCACCGGTGAGGGGTCACCCGCACAGCCGGTGTAACCGGAACTCGCAGTATCGGGATCTGGTCGGAGCGGGTAGAACGGTCCCATGCCGGACACCGCCGCCCGACTGTCCCCGGACCGTTTCCGCCACGCCCGCCTCGCGCTCGAACGCCTCGCCCGCACCGCCGCGACCCGCGCGGTGTCGGAGGCCAACGCGACCGCCGCGCTCTGGCGCTCGGGGGCGGTCGGTGTCGACCTCCCGCACCGGATGCTGCCCGCCGCGGGCGCGCTGGTGCGGACCGGACCCGTCGGTGCGGCGATCGCCCTGCCCACCGGGCGGTTCCCGGACCGGGTCGCGGTCGTCGACGAACGCGGACCGGTCACCTTCGCCGAACTCGACGCCCTGGCCCGCCGGCTGGCCGGCGCGCTGGCCGCCCGTGGCGTGGGCAGCGACGACACCGTGGCCGTGATGTGCCGCAACCACCGCGGGATGCTCGTTGCCCTGTTCGCCGGCACGGTGCTGGGCGCCCGCACCGTGCTGCTCAACACCGACTTCGCCGGGCCGCAACTGCGCGACGTCCTCACCCGCGAGGAGGTCACGGCCGTCGTGGCCGACGCCGAGTTCGACGAACGCACCGCGGGCCTCGACACCCCCGGCGGGCGGGTCCTGCTCCCCCACGCCACCGACGACGGCGGGGTCACGACCGGGCACGACGACCTGTTCGACGAGACGGCCGCGCACCCGCCGGCGCCCCGCCCGACCCGTCGTCAGCGCCTCGTCCTGCTGACCGGCGGCACGACCGGCACCCCGAAGGGCGCACCCCGCGACTTCGGCACCACCCTGGCCATCCCCGGCGGCTACCTGGAGAAGATCCCGCTGCGTTCGGGCCGCACCGCGATGGTGCTGTGCCCCGTGTTCCACGCCTGGGGGCTGCTGTCGACCGTGCTCGCGCTCACCGTCGGCGACACCCTGCTGCTCCGGCGCGCGTTCGACGCCGACGCCGCCGCCGCGACGATCGCGGCCGACCGGGTCGACACCGTCATCGCCGTCCCCGTCCTGCTGTCCCGCCTGCTCGACGCGGTCACGGCCCACGGCGTCGACACGTCGTCGGTCCGGGTGGTGGCGGTGTCCGGTTCGGCCCTCTCGACCGATCTGGCCCGACGCGCGCGCGAGGTGCTGGGCGACGTCGTGCACAACCTGTACGGCTCGACCGAGGTGGCGTTCGTCACGATCGCCACGCCCGCGGATCTCGCGGCCGCTCCGGGAACGGTCGGCCGTGCGCCCACCGGCACCACCGTCGCGATCCTCGGGGACGACGACCGATCCGTTCCCACGGGCGGGACCGGGCGCATCTTCGTGGCCAACACGATCCACTTCGAGGGTTACACCGGCGGCGGCAGCAAGGACCAGGTCGGCGGGATGATGACCACCGGCGACCTCGGCCACCTCGACGCGAACGGACGCCTGTTCATCGACGGACGCAGTGACGACATGATCGTCTCCGGCGGGGAGAACGTGTTCCCCGGCGAGGTCGAGGACCTGTTGCTCGGACACGACGAGGTCAGCGACGCCGCCGTCGTCGGGGTGGAGGACGACGACTTCGGGCAACGCCTGCGCGCCTACGTGGTGACGTCGGCCGGGAGCGCGCTCGACGAGGACGCCGTGAAGGCGTACGTGAAGGAGAACCTCGCGCGGTACAAGGTTCCTCGCGAGGTGCGGTTCGTCGACGACCTGCCCCGCAACCAGGCGGGCAAGATCGTCAAGCGCGAGCTCGACGCCGACTGACGCCGCGCGCAGCCCTCAGGCGAGGCGCTCGACGGCGAGACGGAAACGGGTGCCGTCGGCGAGGTCGAGCTCGACCGTCGCGACCCGACCCCGGCCGGGCCCGACGTCGTCCGGCCGCGCGGCCGTCTCGACCCGGCGCACGTCCAGACCGACGTCCTCCGGGGTCGCGAACGGCTCCTCGAGCAGGTCCACGAGCGCCTGGGCGAGCATCCCGGCGGTCCAGGGCGCCCCGCTCGTTCCGGGCGTGTCCATCAGCCGGTCCCGTCCTCGTGCGTCGTGCCGGGGCGTTCCGCCACGACCGTCTTCTCTTCGCGTGACAACCATCATCCGGCAAAGCAGTTGCGGACACCTCAAAGCCTCAGCATCGGTTCACCCAAACCTCACCTGTGGAACATCTGGCGCGTGAAAGGTCGACCGGTCACACTCGGTGGTGACATTCCCCCGTCGACCGCTGCCGCGCCCGACGTGGCGAGCACCAGGGACGAGGTGAGGACACTGACCACCGACGACCACACCTGCGTCCTGCTGCTCGACGACGTCGTCCTGCGCCAGGTCCTCGGGCTCCGCGACGCCGACGAGCGCGCGATGCTCCTGCGGCTCAACCTCGCCGCCAACAACGTCCCCTCCTTCGACGGTCGACTCATCGGCCGCGGGCGTCACGCCGCGCGGCACGCCGCCACCGCCGCCGACCGCGCCCGCCACCCCAGCGCCGGCCGCCACGCGGCCACCCCGAGCCCGGCCCCTGCTCCCGCGGTCGACGCCCGCCAGCAGAGCGCCGCAGCCTGAACCACCCCGCTCGTCCCGACCCCCTCGCCCGGCCGAGCCGTCACCCCCTGCACGTCGACGTCCCGTTCGGCACCGGCATGCTCTGCCGGTGACCTCCCGCCACCGACGACCGCGGTGAGCAGCCGGTGATCGCCCTGGCCGTCGCGGGCGGGTCGGCGGTGATGACGCTCGTGGGCGGCCTCGCGGCGCTGCGGGCCGGGCGCTACCGGCACCTGGTCCTCGGCCTCGCCGCGGGGCTGATGCTCGGCGTCGTCGGGTTCGAACTGCTGCCGGAGTCGCTGGAGGAGAACGACGCGACCGTCTGGTCGACACCGGTGCCGTTGGTGCTGTTCGTCGTGGGCTTCCTCCTGCTCCACGTCCTCGAGCGGTCGTTGTCGCTGCACCACGGCCACGAGGACGCCTACGGTCCGCACCACCACGACCACGCCGCCGGCACGCTGGCCGCGTCCGCGCTCGTGGGCCACAGCGTGCTCGACGGCTTCGCGCTCGGGGTGGCCTTCCAGGTCGACACCCGCATCGGCGTGGGAGTCGCCGTGGCCGTCATCGCCCACGACTTCGCCGACGGTTTCAACACCTTCACCCTGAGCACCCTCCGGGGCGCGGCCCGGCGGCGCGGGCTGATCCTGCTGGCCGCCGACGCCGCGGCGCCCCTGGTCGGTGCGGGGTTGTCGACGGCGGTGGACATCCCGGCGCCGACGCTCGGGGCGTACCTCGGCTTCTTCGCGGGTGTGTTGCTCTACCTCGCCACCGCCGACGTGCTGCCCGAGGCGCACGAACCCGACTCGTCGGCCCTCACCCTCGCCAGCACGGTGCTGGGCGCTGCCGTGCTGTTCGTGGTGGTCGGCGTCGCGGGCTGACCCCGACGACACCAGGGGCCTGGAACGACGCGAGGCCTCCCCGCTGCTGCGGGAAGGCCTCGTGTCGTGTGTGTAGCCCCAGCGGGATTCGAACCCGCGCTACCGCCGTGAGAGGGCGGTCAGACGTGGATCTGTGTCGCCCGGATTCTGGGCTCTCCGCACTGGAGGCCCCGTGCTCTCTGGGCTGCGTGGCGTTGGCTGCGTTGGGCCGTGTTGGACGTCATCGGACGTTCTGCGGACCTCTCGCGGACTAGCTGCGGACTGAACGGCCCGAACCGGTGCGTCAACACCGGCCCGGGCCTTGATCGACACCCACCTGCTAGAGACAGGGAGCACGACCCATGAACGACCGTATCGACACCGGTGTCTTCGGCACCGACCTCCGCCCGATGACACCTCAAGAGGCAGCGCGGTACGCCTCGCAGCGTGAGCGCTGGGCCGACTACCCGGACATCCTCACCGAGCTGGACGTGGACATGCGCCGCCAGCTCTCCCGGCCGGCACCGCCGCCGTGCCCGGAGTGGTGCACCGAGCGGAACCACGACGGCTACGAGGACTTCACCGACGGCACCGGGCGGCAGATGCGCAGCCACGTGCTCGAGGTCTCCTTGGGCGTGAGCTTGGTGGTCGAGGAGTACCGCGACGCCGCCGACGTCGTCACCCTGGGTGACCCGTTCATCGTCGCGGAGACCCCGACGGGGTACGCCATGTCCGCGCAGCAGGCGCAAGAGATGGGCGAGGGCCTGTTGCGGGCCGTCGCCCGCCTCGGTGAGATCGGCGGTGCGGCATGAACACCGACACGACGCCGGACATCATCGCCCAGATGCGTTCCGTTTCGGCCGAGCCTGACTGGCAGGCACACGTCGATCGCAATGAGTGGAACATGCTCAACCAGCCTGCACGTCCAGCGTGTCCGCACTGGTGCACCGACAAGCCGGGGCACCGGTTCGACCTCATCGACATCGGGGAAACGGTTTGGAGCCGTCAGCACACCGACGACATCACCGACAACGTGACGATGGAGCAGGTCGAGGTCTACGACCCGACCACCAGCTCGGTGACGTTGTCGCCGCCGTCGATGTCGTTGTGGGTCGACGGCACCCGGGTCGAGGGTCAGTTCACTGCTCAGTCGGCGAGGGCGCTGCTGGCGACCATCGGCGAGGGCGTGCGGCGGTTCGAAGAGATGACGGTGGTGGACAGCTAGGCACCCACGACGCACAGAAGCTTCGCCGGTGTTTCGCGCTAAGTCAGCATGCATAAAGCTGGCTTTGTCGCTGAACTTCTTGCCGCTTCCCCACCGACTCGCCAGGGAATCGGCTCGCCTCGTATCGTGCCGATCACCCCCGACCGCGAGAGGAGAGCAGTCGGTGGCGTGGTGGGCGTGGCTGCTGATCGCGTGGCTGGTGCTGTCGTGCGCTGTTGCGGTCGTCTTGGCCTACGTGATGCGGCGGGCCCGGGAGATCGATCAGGAGCGCGGCGGGCCGGGCTGCTAACGCTCACCCCGCCCGAGCAGCGCCGGAGTGTTGCCCGGGCGGGGTGGCGGTTGCGGAAGGCCGTCGGCGCTTGAGCCGGACCGGCGATCCCCCGTGTCGGCTACGTCCGTTCCCCCGAATCAGACGTTGCCGACGCATGTAGTACCGCGAGTGAGTCAGGCCCAAACATCACGATCAAGGTGATCTCCCCAGTCAGTTCGATCGCTGCAGCCACCTCGAGGTAGCTGCAGCGTCGGGGACAGGCAGGTCGAGGCGGTGCCACCGTTACCGCGGGGGGTCGGCCGGCGGCACCGCCAAAGTGATCATCAACGTCAGGTCGAGGTTCCGCTAGAGCAGAGGCGACGTGGGCCACAGGTTGTTAGCTCTCTGTTACCCCGGGTATCACTTGTTCGCTGGCGTCGTTCGGGGGATCGACGGTCCAGCGCACGGGGAAGAGGCTCAGCCGGTCGCAGTCGGGGGACAGGCGACCGGCGAGCCCACCCTGACTTCGAGACCCGCGCCCACTTCACGCCACTGACGTCGAACGGTGTCGTCGCACTCCGGGGTCCGGTGCGACGACACCGCCAGCCTGAGCATGGCCCTTGGCGGACATCTCCGCCCGTTGAGGCTCAAACCGTGACAGACCCGCGCCTCGCGGGTGGCTACCGTCGAGCGGTGGCCAAGACGCAGCAGGTGCAGCAGGTGCAGGCAACGTGGGGGATCGCTACACACGGTCGGCTCGACGTCGAGCGTCGGGGGGACGACGTCGTCAGCCTCACCATGCCCGGCGGGTTCGTCATGACCTTGATGGTCGACGAGGCCAGGACGCTGGCGGCTCGGCTGACCGAGGAGTGCTCACACAGCGCGGTTATCCGGCGCGAGTAGGTCTCCGGCGGCCCCGCTGAGCCACATCAGCGATCATGCCTTTCCTCCTGCGCACGGTCGAGTTCGGTTGCGTCGGTGGGATCATCCTCGAAGAACAGACCCACGCTGAGCGGTGTGGCTGGCTTGCGGATCGTCAGCACCGGTGACCCGATCTGGTCAGTCTTCTTGAGCAGCCCGAGGTCGAAGGTCTCAAGGGCGGCTGCCTTGACGGCAATGGCGGTGGCGACGTGGATGGCGTCCTTGGGGTCGACCCCGTTACGCCAGACTATCGCTCGGGCCTGCTCGGCGATGAACCGATCCACGTTTCGGACCACTATGAACTCGTTGGCAAAAAAGTCGATTACGGTCTGTTCGTCGTCGCGGGTGACCGGCTTGCGATGCTTCATCTTGATCACCTCGGCCAACGCCAGCGCTGAACAGACAATCCGAACCTGTCCGGCGTGGGCGCGGTCGAGCGTTGCCTGACAACGGATCAGACGGTCGTCGTCGGTCTGCTTGTTCAGGTAGGACAGGAACGCGTCGGAGTCCCAGCACACCAGCTCGGGTGTCGGCATCAGCCGGCGTCCAGGATGCCGCGGGCGGTGGAGAAGTGCGGCAGGTCGGATTGTCGCGGTAGAGGAGTGACCGACTCGGCGGCGATCGACAGCACGGTGCCGTCGGCCCGGGACCGCAGGGTCCCGTAGACGCTGACGCGCCGGTCGACGTTCCTGGTCACGTCCTCAAGTTGGACGCGACTGCCGAACGAGCACCGGATACGCCGGCCGGTGAGCAGGTCGTACAGACTGAACTCTGGGCTCTGGTGCACGGTCACGCTCTCAAGGCGCCCCTCGACGGACCCGAGGGCGATGACGGAGGCAGCGAGCAGGTGGTCCACGTGCGCCGCGGTCTCGGTGGTCAGGGCACGGCGGGTGGAGGGGCGTCCAATCTCGATCTGGACCGTGTCACTGGTTCGCCTACTGATAGACCGCACGCGGTCCAACGCCCTCTCGGAGAAGTGGGACGGCCAGCCAACTCCCTCGTTCAGCCAGACCAAGCCAGCCTCCAGTTCCTGAAGGATCTCTTCGGCATCCTCGGTCTCGACGGGGCGTGCCGTGATCGTGGCCGGACTGTTTCGGGTCAGGCTGTCGAGCACCCAGTGCACCTGGTCCTTGCCGACCACCTCGGCCGAGAGCTCGGTCAGCAGCTCGATGACGTCGGAGACAACGTGCGCGAACAGCGGCAGCCCGATGACGTCGGCGTCAAGTCGGAGGGATAGCTCATCATCAGCCATCGTGGTCCCCCTTCCTCTCTGGTCGTTGGGCTAGCGGACAGGTTCAGGCGGTCCCGCGGTGGCGGGCAGGCGGCGGGTCGAACTCCTCGAGGAGCGGCCCACCCGGCAGCAGGTCGGCTTGTCGGAGGTGCGCCACGATCTCGCGTAGCGCTCGCACAAAGTCGTCGTCCTCTTCGTGGTTGCCGCCCTCCACCAGCCGGTCCGCCCAACCGCGTACCCATGCGGCGACCTGCAGATGGTTGACGTACACCGCCGGATGATCACGGAAGGCAGTAGCAACGCGGGCGGGGTTGTAGTCGGCGAGGTTCGAGGTGTCGAACGTGAAGTAGTCCGGGGCGGTCACATCCCGGAGTGTCATGCCTTCCCCGCCGCGGTGTCCAGCGGGGGGGAGCCCGTCATGCACCCCTTCGCGACCACCGAGCGTTCGCCAGCGTCCGGGCCGACGACGACCTCGACAACGCGCTGCCGACCGTGACCTCGTCGGGCAGCTCAAGCTGACGGACCAGCCGGGCCAGAGCCGCACGCTGCTGTCGCGCCTCCGAGATCAGCGGGTGCTCACGCATCTGCCCCATCGAGCCGGGCACCGTCAACGGCTGGCCAGCGACCTCGGCGTCGAGGCGGGCCAACACGTCGAGGGTCCGGCACGCGGACTCCAACACCACCAGCTCATCGAGGCGGAGCCCGTACTGCGCCGTCACCTTCACCCAGAAGGCAGCACCAGTTGTCCCCAAACCGGCCGGCTGAGGCACCGACGGGGTGTCCTTGCCGGTCATTCGGTCACCACCGGGAAACCGGTGCTGTGCGCACGCGGGATGGCGGTTGCTAATTTCAGGAGTGTCCAGGGATCCCCCGTCGGGGGGCATGTGGCCAGGGGGGTGGGCACATGCCCTCTCGACCCCCTCGGACGGAGACTCCTTCATTAGCGACGCGTCTCTCTCCACCACATCCTGGGGAGGCAGGAACACCGCTGGCGGGACCGTCTCGGGCTCCACGGTGGTGCTCGAGGTGGGGACAGGACCGGAGGTGGTGGCGAGACGGTGGGCGCTGGCCGGTCTGTGCGAGAGGAAAGGTGACTCGCTCGCGACCATCGTTCCGGGCGGCAACCCAGCTCCGGTGCTTCCGGTGGCGTTGACGCCCACCGCCTGCCGGCTCATGCGACCCGCCGCGCTCGGTTGGCGGCAGCGTCCGGGTCGTTGGCGAGGTCAAGCAGTTCGCCGAGGGTGTGGTCGAACACCCCGCCGTCTCCGGTGTTCATCAGCGCGGCCCGGGCGTGCTGGTACCGCTCTGACCGACGCAGTGCCCCCCCGGGTTCGGCGAGGCTAAGCCCGAGCGGCTGGAGCCGCGCCCAGTGCTCGAGGGTGTTCGGGAGGCCCCCGCGGATGTCGATGACGGCCTGGTCGACGTCACGGACGGTGGCGCCCGCGGGCGGGTCGATCAGCAGGAACACGGCGCCGTAGTGGCCGAGGTCGTCGCCTTCGCCGAGTGCGAGTGCGAGCTGGCCTCGGTCGTACGCGGCCTGCGTGGCTTCCCCGATGATGCGGAGCAGCGCGGTGTGGGCCTCGACCGCCTCGGCGCTCTCGTGACCGGTCAGGGTCCGGGGGGCGGTGTTCAGCAGATCCTGGAGACGGGGCAGCAGGTCGGTGTTCACGTCGTTGACGAGCTGGTCGCACACGGCCGCTGCGTGGCCACGGCCGGCGCGGACACTGTCGAGTTCGAGGCGGTCGGACAGCTCACGGGCGACGGTGACGCGGTCTCGGTGCTGCTGTCGGGCGGTGGCCTGCCGGGTGCACCACTCCTTCGCCTTGCCGGGCGCCGGCAGGGCGGTGACGGCGGCAACGGGTTCAGGCTCGATGGTGAGCTTCTGGACCTCAACGCGGAGGGCTTGCAGGGTGCCCCACCCGTCGGGCAGCGGGTAGCCGCGGGTGCTTGCGATCCGGATGACTTCGGTGGCGGTGTTGCGGAGCCGCTGGAAGTCGACGTCGTTGGTGATGGTCATGTCGGGTGTCCTTCTCAGTAGGGGGATCGGGTGGTGAGGTCGGTCCAGCCGCCTTCACCTCGAGGGCTGGCCATGCTGGTCAGTGCGTTGACGAGGAGTCGTTGACCGATCTCCTCGGTGGACATCACGCGGGCGCCGCCGCTGCCTTGGGCTCGGTTCGGCGCCGGTGTCCGTGGGCCGGGTGCCGCAGGTTCGACCGTTGCGATCGAGGTGGCGGTGGGGACGTTGTTCAGCGAGGACAGGACCTCGGTGAAGTCCTCAGCGGGTGTCGTCACGGGTCGCTCCTTGGGTTGGTTCGTTCTCGGTTGACCACCACGGGTTGACCGGCGGTGTGGGTCGGCGTCGGCGTGCGCACGGCCGGCAGCCGGTCCCTCTCCACGTCACGGGTTCGGTGGTGTGCTCACTGCACACATATGTGCTCACGAGGACGCACCTGCCTTGATCCGCTGCCAGGTTGGGCAGGTCGGTTGGTGGCCGACGTGACCCATGAACACGCCGGGCTTCTCTTCGGCGAGGTGGGTGGTGGCGGGGCAGTCGTCGCAGCCGCCGGCGATCTCGACTCCGACGAGGCGTCGCAGAGCCGAACGGATGGCGTCGTCGGTCATGAGGTCACCTCGGAGGCGTTGGTGAGGTTGGCGGCGATGCACAGGGCGCACTTCCCGGCGGTGGTCTTGACCTTGTCGGGGTGGTCGCAGTCGGTCGAGGTGGTGGTGCCGAACAGGCTGACGACGGTGGCCGCCGGCCGCTCGGCCTCCATAGGCGCCGCCATAGATGCCATAGGCGCCACCTTCTGAGGGGTGACATCTATGGCGCCTTTGGTGTCATCTATGAGCACCCAGACCCACCGGCCCTCGGCACCGAACCCGCGCCGCTCGGCCGTGGCGACCTTCTTTCGAGCGCGCTGCACCGTGCGGTCGGAGAACCCGTCCCGGCGAGATGCCTTGAGGACGTCACCGGCGACGGCCTCACCACCGAGGTCGGTCAGGTGCTTGGTGATCCAGTCGACGACCTCGGTGCGGTCGGCCTGGTCCTCGGTGCTGGCGGCGTCGCGGAGGACGTCGGACACGGACCGTTCGGAGGTGCCGGTGAAGACGAACTTCCCGACCTCGGTGGTGCCACCCTTGACCTCGAGGGGGACGGTCTCGATGGTGTACGACAACGACGGCAGGTCATCGCGCCCGAGTGAGTTCTTGACCTGCGTCATCACCCGCCCGTCGTCGTCGCGGGCGAAGCCGAACACCGACCGCGGGACGTCCTTGAACGCACCCGAGCCGGTGATGAGCGACGCGGCGTCGGTGCCGGCGGACTTGTTGAAGTGCGCGATCCCGCAGACGATGGCGCCGGTCTCGTCGGCCAGCTTGGCGAGCGGGTCGAGCGCGGACCTGACCTCGTGGGAGCGGTGCGTGTCGATGCCGTCGCCGATCATGGACAGCAGCGGGTCGAGGATGACCAGCCCGACGTCGTGCGTCTTGATCGTGGCCTTGAGCGCGGCCAGGTCGTGCGGCAGGGACAAGGTCACCTCGTCGCCCTCGGTGGTGGTCACGTCGATTCGGCCGACCCGCCCGAGGTCCGCACCCGCAGCCATGAGACGCGGGACGAGGGTGTGCCGCCACGAGTCCTCGGTCGCGGCGATGAGCACCGTCTTGGGCTTGCCCTTGAGTGAACCGGGCAGCGAACCGCGGGTGATGTTGGCGCCCAGCCACAGCGCGCACGACGATTTCCCCGTGCCCTCGCGGCCGGCGAGGATCGTCAACGTCCCCGACGGCACCCGTCCCTCGCCGCTGTCGATCCACGCCCAGACGACCGCCTCAGGGGTGATGCTGTCGGCCCAGGTCACCTCGACCTTGCGGACCTTCGTCGTGGTCGTCGAGGTGGTCTTCGCCGAGGCCGGGTACCAGTCGTCCGGGAAGCTGGAAGCGGTCGGCAGGTCGGCGATGTCGTAGCCGGTCACGACACCACCGTCGTCGACTTCTCGACGAGATCCCGTTCACCTTCGGCGCCGAGGTAGTCACGACCACCTCGACCCCAGTACGCCAGTGACCGGATGCAGCGGGAACACCGACGACAGAACCGAGTACAAGGCTTGTTATCCGGCTCGACGTTCGCCACCCGGACGATCGGCCGGCAGGTCGCGCACCCCATCACGCACGCTCCCAGACCGCGTGCACGCCGCCGGCTCGAGCAGCCCGACGCGCCTGGTGGTAGCCAACCCGGCGGATGACACCGTCGCGGGCGGCGGTGGTGAACACCGCACCGAGTCGGCAGGGGTGGTCCGGCAGTCCGATGACGTCCGAGTCGGTGATGTCGTCGGCGCAGATGATGGCGCCGACGGGATACTGCTCGATCAGCAGACGAGCACCCTCGGCCCACCACGGGTCGGCGTAGGCGATCGCGACCTCAAGTCCGCTTGAGCTAACCTCGGTGGTGACGCCGCCCGCGTTGATCGTGTTGTTGGACGAGGCCTCGGTTCCCACGCCGGGGCCTTCGTCATGTCCGGACCTCATGCCACCACCGGCCGCGGGTTGGCCTCGCGCTGGTCGCGCACCCACTGGTCGACGTCGGCGCGGGCGTACAGCACCCTGCGCCCCACACGCGTCCCTCGCGGTCCGGTGCCGGTGTGCCGCCAGTACCGGACGGTCGCCGGCACGGTGCGGAACTCAGAGGCGACGTCCTCGGTCGTCAGCCACTCCGTCATCACGCTGTCCCTCCGCTCGATTGCCCGACCGGTGTGATCGGGTAACTGAATGGTGCGGGTCAGCGCTTGACGTTGTCGACCGAATCGTGCATCGTGTCATTCTGAAGTTCGAATGCCTACACGAGGGGCCGCACCGATGCCACGGGTCAACCCGCTGCGCAACCTGACCAACGAGCGCAACGTCGCCGAGCGTGTGCGGTACGAACGCGAGCGGGCGGGCATGTCCTACGCCGGCCTCGCAGAGCGCATGAGGCAGGCAGGCTTCCCAATCCAGCCGTCAGCCGTCTTCAACATCGAGAAGGGCGACCCGCCGCGCCGCGTTGCAGTTGACGAACTGGTCGGCTTCGCCACCGTCTTCGAGGTGGATGTCGCCGAGATGCTCACCCCCGTGTCGCTGGTGCACGACCGCGATGCGGCGACGACGGTCCGCGAGGCGTGGACGATCTACGCCACGCTGAACAAGAGCATCGACGACCTCACTGACCTACTGCGCAAGGTCCGACGGCTCGCACCGGAGTCCCGTGGACGTGTCGACGCACTCATGGCGGACGGCGAGGACCAGCCGATCCCGAGTTGGGTCACCACGACCCCGGCGGGCGAGCGTTTGAACGAGGCGTACGCCGCCCTACTCCATGCAGTCGCCGATCTGAGCAACGAAGGGGATGAAGTCTGATGGCATCCATCGCGAAGCGCCCTGACGGCCAGTACCGCGCCCGGTACCGCGACACCGCAGGCAAGGAACACTCCCGCCACTTCGGCCGGAAGATCGACGCGCAGCGGTGGCTCGACGACGTCACCACGACCATCGTCACCGGTGTGTGGGTCGACCCCGGGCGCGGGCGGGTCACGGTCAGTGAGTGGTCGCAGCGGTGGCTCGAGGCGCAGTCCCACCTCAAGCCGTCGACGCACGAGCGGTACGCAGGCATCCTGCGCGAGCACGTCGTACCGCGGTGGGGGGCGGTGCGGCTGGTCGACGTCGGGCACGCCGACGTGCAGGCGTGGATCACCGGGTTGATGTCATCACCTCGGTCCCAGCGGGGCGATCGAGATCTCGTTCTGACCACGACCTCGATCTCGGCCGCGACGGTGCGCAAGGTGCACCAGGTGTTCTCCCTGGTTCTCAAGCTGGCGGTGAAGGACGGTCGCCTGTCCCGTAACCCGGCCGACGACGTCAACCTCCCCCGCGTCGTCCAGGCGGAGCACGTCTACCTCACCCACGAACAGGTCGACGACCTCGCGGGCCGCTGCGGGCCTCACCGGCTGGTCGTGCTGTTCCTCGCCTACACCGGGGTCAGGTTCGGGGAGATGGCCGCGCTGCGGGTCGCCCGACTCGACCTCATGCGGCGCCGGGCGACCATCGCCGAATCCGTCACGCTGGTACGGGGCGTGCAGACGTGGGGCACCCCGAAGGGTCACCTGCGCCGCGCCGTGCCGATCCCCCGGTTCCTGGTCGACGAGCTAGCCGCGCACGTCGCGGGCAAGGCGCCGAACGACCTGGTGTTCACCGGCGAGAAGGGCGGGGCGCTGCGGGCGCAGGTGTTCCAGCGGTCGGTGATGACGCCGGCCGTCGAGGCGATGGGTGTGCACGGTCTGCACCCCCACTCACTGCGCCACACCGCGGCCTCGCTGGCGATCGCGTCAGGAGCGAACGTGAAGGTCGTCCAGCAGATGCTCGGGCACAAGACGGCCACGATGACGCTCGACCTGTACGGGCACCTGTTCGCCGACCAGCTCGACGAGGTCGCGGACGCCATGGACGCCGCCCGGTCCCGCGGACTTCTTGCGGACCAGGTGCGGACTGACGGGGTGGTGGTCGCTCTGCCGACCGGCACTGAAAGTGCTACACCCCCCGGAAACCGGGGGGTGTAGAGGTGTAGCCCCAGCGGGATTCGAACCCGCGCTACCGCCGTGAGAGGGCGGCGTCCTAGGCCGCTAGACGATGGGGCCCCAGAACCCGGCCGACACAGGTGCCGGCCGTGCTGCGCTGGGGTACCAGGACTCGAACCTAGACTAACTGAACCAGAATCAGTTGGGCTGCCAATTACCCCATACCCCAAGAGCTCGGTCCACGGTGTCGCTGTGGGCCGCAGGAGAGCCTACCCGATGGCTGCGCGCAGCCGGGACAGGGTGGTCCCCCGACCCAGCAACGCCATCGACTCGAACAGCGGGGGCGACACCGTCCCGCCCGTCACGGCGACCCGGAACGGCGCGAGCGCCTTGCCCAGCTTGAGCTCGCGGGCCTCGATCATCGCTCGCAGCGCGGCCTCGATCTCGGCGTGCTCCCACGTCTGCAGCGGCTCGAGGACCTCGAGGCCCGCGGCGAGCACGGCGCGGCCGTCCTCGGTGAGGGCCTTGGCCGCGGCCTTCTCGTCGAGCGCGAAGTCGTCGGCCGCGACGAGGAACCAGAGCAGGTCGACGGCCTCCCCCAGGGTCTTGCACCGTTCCTGGACGAGCGGGGCGCCCGCGCGCAGCGTGCCGTTGAACAGGGCGAGGTCGACGCCGCGGTACTCCCCCGCGTACGCGGCGAGGCGGGCGGCGAAGTCGTCCGGGTCGAGGCGCCGGATGTGGTCGCCGTTGATCGCCAGGCACTTGGCGCCGTCGAAGCGGGCCGGGTTGCCGCCGACGTCGGCGATGTCGAACGCCTCGACCATCTCGGCGATCCCGAACACGTCGCGGTCCGGGGCGATGGACCACCCGAGCAGGGCCAGGTAGTTGAGCAGTCCCTCGGGCAGGTAGCCCTGCGCCCGGTAGGTGTCCAGGCTCGCCTGGGGGTCCCGCTTGGACAGCTTCTTGTTGCCCTCGCCCATGACGTAGGGAAGGTGGCCGAACTGCGGTGTGGACTCGGCGACGCCGAGTTCGGTCAGCGCCGCGTAGAGCGCGATCTGCCGCGGCGTGCTGGGCAGCAGGTCCTCGCCCCGCAGGACGTGGGTGATGCGCATCATCGCGTCGTCGACCGGGTTGGTCAGGGTGTACAGCGGATCGCCGTTGGCGCGGACGACCACGAAGTCGCTGACCTGCTCGGCGGCGAAGGTGATCTCACCGCGGACGAGGTCGTTCCAGCCGATGTCGGTGCCGGGCATCCGGAAGCGCAGCACCGGCTGGCGCCCCTCGGCGCGGAAGGCCGCGCGCTGTTCGTCGGTGAGGGTGCGGTCGTGGTTGTCGTAGCCGAGCTTGGGATCACGGCCGGCGGCCCGGTGCCGGGCCTCGGTCTCCTCGGTCGTGGTGAACGACTCGTAGACGTAGCCGCCGTCGAGCAACCGCCGCGCCACGTCCGCGTAGATCTCGCGCCGTTCGCTCTGCCGGTACGGCCCGTACGGCCCGCCGACTTCGGGCCCTTCGTCCCAGCCGAACCCGAGCCAGCGCATCGCCGACAGCAGCTGCCCGTAGCTGGTCTCGCTGTCGCGGGCGGCGTCGGTGTCCTCGATGCGGAACACGAACGTGCCGCCGACGTGGCGGCACCACGCCCAGTTGTAGAGCGCGGTGCGGACCAGGCCGACGTGCGGGTTGCCCGTCGGGCTCGGACAGAACCGGACCCGGACCGGGCTGGTGCCGACAGCCGGGATCGTCACGCGCGCACCACCGGGTTGACGAGCGCGCCGATGCCCTCGATCTCGACGCTCACGGTGTCGCCGGGCACGATCGGCCCGACGCCCGCGGGGGTGCCGGTCAGGACGACGTCGCCCGGCAGCAGCGTCATGACGTGCGACATGAACGCCAGCACCGTGCCGACGTCGTGGATGAGCTGACTCGTGCGGCCGTCCTGCTTGAGCACGCCGTTGACGCCGGCGCTGACCCGCAGGTCGGCCGGGTCGAGGACGGTCTCGATCCACGGGCCGATCGGGCAGTACGAGTCGTAGCCCTTGGCGCGGGTCCACTGGCCGTCGGCCTGCTGCGCCGTGCGGTCGGAGACGTCGTTGGCGCAGGTGTAGCCCAGGACACCGTTCATCGCGGTGGCGGCGTCGACGTTCTTCAACGGCCGCCCGATGACGACGGCCAGCTCGGCCTCGTGGTGCACCTCGCCCGCGTCGGCGGGCAGCCGGATCGGGTCACCCGACCCGATCACCGCGGTGCTGGGCTTGAGGAAGATGACGGGCGCGGCCGGGGTCTCACCGCCCATCTCGGCGATGTGGTCGGCGTAGTTCTTGCCGATGCACACGACCTTGCTGGGCAGGATCGGCGCGACCATCCGGACGTCGGGCAACGCCCACCGGGCGCCGCTGAACTGGATCGGCCCGAACGGGTGCTCGGTGATGCTCGCGACCGTGAGGTTCTCCGGCGGGGCGTTCTTCGGGCCCTCGACGACCCCCCACGCCATGCCGGCGGGGACGGTGAGTGGACCCCCTCCCGGCCCTCCGTGGTCGACGACGGTCTCCGGGTGGACGTAGCGGGCGATGCGCACGCCCCGACCCTACTGAGCCGCGTGGATACTGGACCCATGGCTTCCGCGCTCTCGACCGTTCCGCTCGACCGCCGCCGCCGGTCGGCCTGGGTCGCCTCGGGCTTCGCCGTCGTCCTGCTCGCCGTCGGTGTCCTGCCGTGGACCATGCAGACCGACTCGGTGATCCGTTTCCTCACCGCGTTCGTGCTGCTCGCGGCGGTGCTGACCGGGCTGGTCGCGGTGGGCCTGCTGCGCTCGATGAAGGTCGCCCCGCCGCGCGCCTCCTCCGGCGGTTGCGGTGGCGGCTGCCAGTGCGGCCAGCAGCAGCCCGGCTGCTGACCGCGCGGCGTCAGCCCGGCGGGTCGACCCGCCCGTCAGCCGCTGGCAGCACCGGCGGTCCCGGCCGCCAGGCCGTACCGCACGGCGTCGTGCAGGGCGAGCCACGAGGCCTCGATGACGTTCGAGTGCACGCCCACGGTGGTCCACTCCCGTTCGCCGTCGGACGTCGTGATGAGCACCCGCGTCACGGCGTCCGTGCCCTCCTCCGCGCCGGGCAGGATGCGCACCTTGTAGTCGACCAGTTCCATCGCGTCGAGCTGGGGGAACGCCGAGCGCAGCGCCGAGCGGAGCGCGCGGTCGAGGGCGTGGACCGGGCCGTTGCCCTCCTCGGTGGAGATGACGCGGCGGCCGCCCGCGTGCACCTTGACCGTGGCCTCGACCACCGATCCCGTCGGTGAGGAGTCGATGATCGCCCGCCACGACTCGACGACGAACGGCTCGACCGGCTCACCCATCGCGTCGCGCACGAGCAGTTCGAACGACGCGTCGGCTGCCTCGTAGGACCAGCCGACCGCTTCGCGTTCCTTCACCGTCGTCACCACCGAGCCGACGACCTCCGGCCGCCCGGACACGTCGACGCCCAGTTCGGCCGACTTCAACTCGACCGAGGCGCGCCCGGCCATCTCGGTGACGAGGATGCGCTGGTCGTTGCCGACGACCGACGGGTCGAGGTGGTTGTAGAGCTCGGGGCTGACCTTGATGGCCGAGGCGTGCAGCCCGGCCTTGTGGGCGAACGCCGAGACACCCACGTACGGGGCGTGGGAATCCGGCGCCAGGTTGGCGATCTCGGCGATGGCGTGCGCGACGCGCGACATCTCGGGGAGCGTCCCGGTCGGCAGCACGTCACGGCCCATCTTCGTGACCAGACCTCCGATGACCGCGAAGATGTCGGCGTTGCCGGCCCGCTCGCCGTACCCGTTGGCCGTGCCCTGCACGTGGGTGACGCCCGCGTCGACCGCGGCGAGCGTGTTGGCGACCGCGCAGCCGGTGTCGTCCTGGGTGTGGATGCCGAGCCGGATCCCCGTGCGCTGCCGCACGGCCGTCACGACGTCGTGGATCCCCATCGGCAGCATGCCGCCGTTGGTGTCGCACAGGACGCCGACGTCGGCGCCCGCGGCCATCGCGGCGTCGAGCACGCGCACGCCGTAGTCGGGGTCGTGGCGGTAGCCGTCGAAGAAGTGCTCGCAGTCGACGAACACCCGCCGCCCCTCGGCGCGCAGGAACGACACGGTGTCGCCGACCATCGCGAGGTTCTCCTCGAGCGTGGTGCGCAACGCCCGCTCGACGTGCCACACGTCGGACTTCGCGACCAGGGTGACGACCGGGGCACGCGAGTCGAGCAGCGCGCGCACCTGGGCGTCGTCCTCGACCCTCACCCCGGCCTTGCGCGTGGCGCCGAACGCCACGAGTTGCGCGTGTTCGAGCTTGAGCTCGCCGTCGGCCGCCCGCGCGAAGAACTCGGTGTCCTTGGGCATCGCGCCCGGCCAGCCGCCCTCGATGAACCCGACACCGACCTGGTCGAGCAGCCGGGCGACGGCGAGCTTGTCGCCCACCGAGTAGCTGATGCCCTCGCGCTGAGCACCGTCGCGCAGCGTGGTGTCGAAGACGTGGAAGAGGTCGGTCTGCATGGCTGTCCTTCGTTCTCACGGGCTCTGACAAACAGAAAACCCCCCGCCCGGAGGGCGGAGGGTTGAGCGCGTCGGCGTGGTGCTGGCTGCCGACGCGCTAGGCGATGATGATGATCGCGGAGTGACGCACGGCCTCAGTGTGACACAGCATCACCGTTCAGGACACCGCTGCTGCGAGCCGGTCGCCGACCTCGCTGGTCGATCCCGGCGCCTTCGGATCGCGGCCGGCGAGGTCGGCCGCCACCGCGGCTTCCACCTTCGCCGCGGCCGCGTGGTCGCCGACGTGCTCGAGCAGCATCGCCGCCGAGAGCACCGCCGCGGTCGGGTCGGCCTTGCCCTGGCCCGCGATGTCGGGTGCGCTGCCGTGGACCGGCTCGAACATCGAGGGGTTGATGCGCGAGACGTCGAGGTTGCCGCTCGCCGCGAGGCCGATGCCACCGCTGATCGCCGCGGCGAGGTCGGTGATGATGTCGCCGAACAGGTTGTCGGTGACGATGGTGTCGAACCGACCCGGGTCGGTGGTGAAGAAGATCGTCGTGGCGTCGACGTGCTGGTAGGCGGTCGTCACGTCGGGGAACTCGGTCGCCACCCGGTCGAAGATCTTCTTCCAGAGACCCCCGGCGAACACGAGCACGTTGGTCTTGTGCACCAGCGTGAGGTGCCGGCGCGGACGCGCCTGGGCGCGGCTGAACGCGTCGCGCACGACCCGCTCGATGCCGAAGGCGGTGTTGACGCTGACCTCGTTGGCGACCTCGTGGACCGTTCCCGTGCGCAACGATCCGCCGACCCCCGCGTACGGACCCTCGGTGCCCTCGCGGATCACGAGCATGTCGATGGTGGGGTCGCCCGCCAGCGGGCCGGTGACGCCGGGGTAGAGCTTGGCCGGGCGCAGGTTGACGTGGTGGTCCAGCGCGAAGCGCAGCTTCAACAGCAGGCCGCGCTCGAGCACACCGCTGGGGACGGACGGATCGCCGATCGCGCCGAGCAGGATGGCGTCCTGACCGCGCAGTTCCTCGAGGACCGAGTCCGGCAGCGTCTCGCCGGTGCGGTGCCAGAACGCCGCGCCGAGGTCGTAGTGCGTGGCGTCGACGCCCGCGCCGACCGCTTCGAGCACCTTGACCGCCTCGGCCGTGACCTCGATACCGATGCCGTCGCCGGGGATGACCGCGAGCTTCATGCGCCCGACCGTAGCGAATCCCATCCCACGTCCCACGATGTGGGAAGAGCTGGCGTCGTCTTGGCGGCGGCGCCAGCACCGGGCGGACCGCTCACGGGAGCAGCACAGGGTCGCGACCGCCCGCCAGCATCGTCACCACCCGCCCGGCCAGGTCGTCGGCCCGAGCCAGCCGGACGATCTGCGCGGCGACCTCGGACGGCGGCACCAGCGGCGGCGTGGCGGCACGCTCGGCCTCCGGGAGCTCGGCCCACTGCTGCTGCGCCCGGGGCAGCCCGATCCACCCCGGCACGACGCAGGTGACGCGCACCCCGAACCGCTCGCGCCAGTCGGCCACCGCGGTCGTGAACCGGATCAGCCCGGCCTTGGCCGCGCCGTACTCCGGCGAGCCGTACGCCCCGGTCTCGACACCGGCGCTCGACGCGACGTTGACCACCGCTCCCCCACCCCGGGCCAGCTGCGGCAGGCACAGCTGGGTCAGCGCCATCGGTGTCAGCAGGTCCAGTTCCAGCGCGGCCCGCCACGCCGCGGCATCGGCCGCGGGGTACTGCGCGCCACCGCGCGACCAGCCGCCGGCGTTGTTCACGAGGACGTCGATCCCGCCGAGGTCCTCGGCGGCCTGCACCAGCCGTGCCCGCCCGGCGTCGGTCGTGACGTCGGCGGTCAGGACACCCGGCCCGGGTGTGAGGTCGACGGCGACCACCCGGGCGCCCGACCCGGCGAACGCGGCGACGACGACCGCCCCCAGCCCCGACCCGCCGCCCGTGACGACGACGACCTTCCCCGTGAGGTCCACGCCCACGATCCTGGACCCCGGGTCCGACACGGCACTCCAGGAGTCTGCGCCGGGTCAGGAGGCGTCCCCAGCACCGCTCAGACTCCAGGAGTCCGGTCCGACACCGATAGGTTCCGCGTCGTGGAGCGCAGCCAGCCGTACCTCGCTGGCCTGATCACCGCCCTCGTCGGGTTCACCAGTTCGTTCACTGTGGTGTTGGCCGGGCTGCGGGCGGTCGGCGCGACCGAGCGGCAGGCGGCGTCCGGGCTGCTCGCCCTGTCGGTCGCGATGGGCCTGGTCGCGATCGTCATGAGCTGGCGCCGGCGGATCCCGGTGAGCATCGCGTGGTCCACGCCCGGCGCGGCGCTGCTCGGCGCCACCGGCGCCCTGAGCGGCGGGTACGGGACGGCGATCGCCGCGTTCCTGCTGTGCGGGGTGCTGCTGCTCGTGACAGGGCTGTGGCCCGCGCTCTCCCGGCTCGTGGCGGCCATCCCCCGCTCCCTCGCCAACGGCCTGCTCGCCGGGGTCCTGCTCGAGCTGTGCCTGGCTCCGGTGCGGGCGGTCGTGGACCGGCCGGCACTGGCCATCCCCGTGGTGCTCGTCTGGCTGGCGCTGACCCGGCTCGCACGGCGCTGGGCGGTGCCCGGGGCGTTGGTCGTGGCGCTGGTCGAGATCGGCGTCACCTCGCGTGACGCCGAGTTCGGTTCGTTCGCGCCGGTGCTGACCTGGACGGCACCGCACCCGGCGTTCGCGGCCGTCACCCTGGGCGTCTCGCTGTACCTGGTGACGATGGCCGCCCAGAACCTGCCGGGCGTGGCGGTGCTCGAGAGCTTCGACTACGAGGCGCCGCTCGCGCCGGCCCTGCGCAACACCGGCCTCGCCACGGTCGTCGCGGCCCCGTTCGGGGCGATCGCGGTCAACCTCGCGGCGATCAGCGCCGCGCTCTGCGCCGGGCCCGAGGGCGGCGACGACCGCTCCCGCCGGTGGATCGGTGCCGCCACCGCCGGCGGCATCTACATCGTGTTCGGCCTCGCCGCGGGGGCGTTGAGCTCGTTCATCGCGGTGGCACCGGCCGTCCTGGTCGAAGCCGTGGCGGGCCTCGCCCTGCTGGCCACCCTCGGCGGCGCACTCGCCGCGACCGTCGCCGACGACGGTCGGACCCCGCGCGAGGCGGGTGTCCTGACGTTCCTGGTCACCGCCTCGGGCATCCAGGTCGCGGGGATCGGCGCGCCGCTGTGGGGCCTGCTCGCCGGTCTGGTCGTCACCTTCTGGCTCCGCCGCCGACCATCCCCGAATTCTGTGTAGTCCTGCGTCCCACGGACGCAGAAGAACACAGAATCCGGTCGTTTCCGAAGGTCAGTGGCCGGCGAGGGGGTCCTGCGGGGCGGAGCCGGTGTCGTCGCCGTCGTCGTCCGGCACGAGGTCCTCGCGCTTGAGCGGGCGCCACAGCCGCCAGGCCACGAACACCAGGCCGAGGACGACCATGCCGATGCCGGTCCAGAGGTTGATGCGGACGCCGCTCGCCTTGTCCAGCTCCGCCTGGCCGTCGAGGGCCCCGACGACGATCAGCAGGATCCCGAACACGATGAAGATCCCGGCGATGAGCTCGCGCAGGTCGAACAGCCGGTTCGAGGCGTTGCTCTCGCCCCCTGTGGTCTTGTCGGTGCTCACGCGATCACCCTTCCGCTCCGTGTCGCTCACACCGTCACCAGCACGCTCGCGCCGACGGTCAGGACCCCGATGATCCCGGCCAGCACCCACACGTTGGTGTACCAGTGGTCACTGCTGGTGTCGACGAGGTCGGTCGGCGCCTTGCCCCAGACCAGGCCGTCGAGTTCTTTCTCCGGCTTGGGCGCGGTCACCAGCGTGACCCCGATCGAGACCACGAGGTCGACGACGAACGCCACGATGGCCTGGTAGAAGTTCTGGCTCTGCGAGGACTCGATGTGCACGAGGATCCCCGAGCCGTTGATCCAGCCGACGAACGAGAAGTGGGCGATGACCGCGCCCAGGGTGCCGGTGACCAGACCCCAGAAGCCCGCCCACGGCGACATCCGCTTCCAGAACAGACCCAGCAGGAAGGTCGCGAACAGCGGGGCGTTGAAGAACGAGAACAACAACTGGATGTAGGTGAACAGGTTGCTGAAGCCGGAGGCGATGAACGCCGTCCCGACGCCGATCGCGACCCCGATGACCGTGACCCAGCGCCCCACCGAGAGGTAGTAACGGTCGCTGCGGTCCTTGACGACGTAAGCCCGCCAGACGTCGTAGGTCCAGACGGTGTTGAACGAGGAGATGTTCGCGGCCATGCCGGCCATGAAGGCGGCCAGCAGACCGGTGAGCGCCAACCCGAGCACGCCGTTCGGGAGGATGTCCTGGATGAGGTACGGGATGGCGTCGTTGTAGGTGTACATCGCGTTCGGCCCCGTGCCGATCTTGTCGCCGAGCAGCGACAGCACGATGAGGCCCGGGATGACGGTGATGATCGGGATGAAGATCTTGGGGAACGCGCCGATGAGCGGCGTGCGCCGGGCGGCCGAGAGGTCACGGGCCGACAGGCCGCGCTGGACCTCGGCGAAGTTGGTCGTCCAGTAGCCGAAGCTCAGCACGAACCCGAGCCCGAACACGATGCCGATCCAGTCGCCCAGCGGGTTGGTCGGCGTGCCGACGTGGGTCCCGGCCCAGGTGGCGAGCTTGGCCGGGCCGTCGTCCATCGTCGCGATCTTGTCCTTGAGACCGTTCCAGCCGCCGACCTTGACCAGGCCGACCACGACCAGCGGCACCAGGCCCGCGATGATCATGAAGAACTGCAGGACCTCGTTGTAGATCGCGCCCGACAACCCGCCGAGGGTGATGTACACGAGCACGATGGCCGCCGAGACGACGATGGCCAGCCAGAGCGACCAGCCGAGCAACGCCTTGATGACCAGGGCCAGGGCGTACAGGTTGACGCCGGCGGTGAGCACACCCGAGGCCGCGAAGGTCAGGCCGTTGAACAGGTGGGTGGCGTTGTTGAACCGGCGGCGCAGGTACTCGGGCACCGAGTGCACCCGGCTGCCGTAGTAGAACGGCATCATCACCAGGCCGAGGAACACCATGGCCGGGACGGCGCCGATCCAGTAGAAGTGCACCGTCGAGATGCCGAACTGGGTGGCGTTCGCCGCGTTGCCGATGATCTCGATCGCGCCGAGGTTCGCCGAGACGAACGCCAGACCGGTGATCCACCCGGGCAGCGAGCGCCCCGAGAGGAAGAAGTCGTCCGAGGTCGCGATGGCCCGGCGGGCGAGCAGACCGATGGCGATGACGACCGCGAAGTACGCGATGAGGATGACGTAGTCGACCGCGTTGACGGACAGCCGCAGACCGTCGGTACTTGTCACACGTCCTGCCTACCCCCTTCTGTCCCGATTCCCAACACCGGGGTGGGCAGACAGCTACGCCCCGGGTCCGACGGGACCCGGGGCGTGACCGTTGCAGGGTGCGTCAGCGGGCGGCGGTGCCCTCGGTGTAGTCGTCGCTGCTCTCGACCCAGCTCATGAGCCCGCGCAGCTTGGCGCCGGTGACCTCGATCGGGTGCTGCTCACCCTCGGCGCGCAGCCGCTTGAACTCGGGCGCGCCGGCGTCCTGGTCGGCGATGAAGCGGGCCGCGAAGGTGCCGTCCTGGATGTCGGAGAGGATGCCCTTCATCGACGCCTTGACGTGGTCGTCGACCACGCGCGGGCCGGAGACGTAGTCGCCGTACTCGGCGGTGTCGGAGACCGACCAGCGCTGCTTGGCGATGCCGCCCTCGTACATGAGGTCGACGATGAGCTTGAGCTCGTGCAGGCACTCGAAGTAGGCGATCTCCGGGGCGTAGCCCGCGTCGGTGAGGGTCTCGAAGCCCGCCATGACCAGCGCCGACATGCCACCGCAGAGGACGGCCTGCTCGCCGAAGAGGTCGGTCTCGGTCTCCTCGGTGAAGGTGGTCTTGATGGCGCCGGCGCGGGTGCCACCGATCGCCTTGGCGTACGACAGCGCGAGGTCGAACGCCGAGCCGCTGGCGTCCTGCTCGACCGCGACCAGCACCGGCACACCCTTGCCGTCGACGAACTGACGACGCACCAGGTGACCCGGGCCCTTGGGGGCGACCATGGAGACGTCGACGTCGGCCGGCGGCTTGATGTAGCCGTACCGGATGTTGAAGCCGTGGCCGAACATGATGGTCTTGCCGGGGGCGAGGTTCGGCTCGATGGCCTCGGCGTACAGGCCCCGCTGGGCGGGGTCCGGTGCGAGCACCATGATGACGTCGGCCTCGGCGCACGCCTCGGCGGGCGTGAGCACCCGCAGGCCCTCGTCCTCGGCCTTGCCGCGGCTGCGGGAGGTCTCGGGCAGCCCGACACGGACGTCGACGCCCGAGTCGCGCAGCGACAGCGCGTGGGCGTGGCCCTGGCTGCCGTAGCCGAGGACCGCGACCTTCTTGCCCTGGATGAGCGAGAGGTCGGCGTCGTCGTCGTAGAAGATCTCGACTGCCATGCTGGTGGTTCTCCTCTGGTTCTGTCAGGCGCTGCGCTCGACCGAGCGCAGCGTGGCTTGGATCATCGAACGCGGACCGCGGCCGAGCGCGACGGCCCCGGACTGCACGAGCTCACGGATACCGTAGGGCTCGAGCATCTTCACCATGGCGGCGAGCTTGTCGCGGGGGCCGGTGACCTCGATCGTCAGGGCCTCCGTGCCGACGTCCACGACCTTGGCCTTGAACAGCTCGACGGTCTCCAACACCCCGCGGCGGGTGGAGTCGTCGGCCCGCACCTTGATGAGCAGCAGCTCGCGCTCGACGGCCTGGCTGCGCTCCAACTCGACGATCTTGAGCACGTTGACCAGCTTGTTGAGCTGCTTGGTGACCTGCTCGAGGGCGTTGCTCTCTCCCTCGACCTCGACAACGATCGTGATCCGCGAGATCGCCGGGTGCTCGGTCGGGCCGACCGCGAGTGAGCTGATGTTGAAGCTGCGGCGGCTGAACAGGCCGGAGACCCGGGCGAGCACGCCGGGCTTGTCCTCGACCAGCACCGACAGGGTGTGCAGGCTCATCGGTCCTCTCCCAACATGAACGAGGTCAACGCTGCACAGTGCACCGTTGTCGTGTCGACGAACGGCACGGCGGCGTCGCCGTCGTGCAGCAGCAGGTTCTGCTCGGTGCAGCCGAGGATGACGGCCTCCGCCCCTTCGGCGACCAGCTTCTCGACGACGTCGAGGTAGAAGGTCTTCGACGCGGCCGAGACGACGTCGCGGGCGAGCTCGTCGTAGACGATGTCGTGCACCCGCTGCTGGTCGTCGGTGGACGGCACGACGACCTCGATCCCCCGTGCACCCAGCCGGTCCGGGAACATGCTGCTGCGCATGGTGAACCCGGTGCCGAGCAGGCCGACCTTCCGGTGCCCCGCCACGGCGTCGGCGGTGGCGTCGACCAGGTCGACGAACGTCGCATCGCCGATCACGGCCCGGACGTCGTCGGCCACGATGTGGGTGGTGTTCGCCCCGAGGGCGATGCCCTCGCAGCCGGCGTCGACCAGGCGCCGCGCGGCGTCGGCCAACACGCGCCCGACCCCCGGCCAGTCCTCGTCGTGCTGCAGCCGGGCCATCTCGCCGAACTCGACGGACCACAGCGTGACCGGTGCGCTGTGCAACCCACCGGCCGCGGCGGAGACGCTCGAGTTCAGGACCCGGTAGTAGTGCTCACTGGAGACCCAGCTCGTGCCACCGATGAGACCCAGCCGCCGCCAGGTGGCGGGGTCGGCCGCACTCACGTGTTCTCGCTGAAGTCGGGCCGGACGTCGCGGGCGGCCTGGATGTCGTCGTTGCTCGCGCCGGCGGCGACCATCGGCCACACCATGGCGTCCTTGCCGACGGTGAAGTCGACGACCACCGGGGCGTCGTCGATCGCCATGGCCTTCTCGATCGTGGCGTCGACGTCGGCCGCGCTCTCGCACCGCAGCCCCACGCACCCGAGCGCCTCGGACAGCTTGACGAAGTCGGGCACGCGCTTCTTGTGGTGGGTGCCGAGTTCGGTGTTGCTGTAGCGCTTGTCGTAGAACAGCGTCTGCCACTGGCGGACCATGCCGAGGTTGCCGTTGTTGATGAGGGCGACCTTGATCGGGATGCCCTCGATCGCGCAGGTCGCGAGCTCCTGGTTGGTCATCTGGAAGCACCCGTCGCCGTCGATGGCCCAGACCAACTTCTCCGGAGCGCCCACCTTCGCGCCCATCGCGGCGGGGACCGCGTAGCCCATGGTCCCGGCGCCGCCGGAGTTGAGCCAGGTGCGCGGGTTCTCGTACTGCACGAACTGGGCGGCCCACATCTGGTGCTGGCCGACGCCGGAGACGTACACCGCCTCGGGCCCGGCGATCGAGGACAGCCGCTCGATCACGTACTGCGGCGCGAGCGTGCCGTCGACCGGCTCGTCGTAGCCGAGCGGGTAGGTGTCGCGCCAGCCGTCGATGCGCTGCCACCAACCGCCGAGGTCGGCCTGGTGGCCCGCGGCGAACTCGGCGCGGACGGCCGCGAGCAGCTCGGTGATGACCTCGCGCGCGTCGCCGACGATCGGGACGTCGGCCGCGCGGTTCTTGCCGATCTCGGCCGGGTCGATGTCGGCGTGGATCACGGCGGCGTCGGGGGCGAAGGTGTCGAGCCGGCCGGTCACGCGGTCGTCGAAGCGGGTACCGAGCGCGATGAGCAGGTCGGCCTTCTGCAGCGCGGTGACGGCCGCGACCGTCCCGTGCATGCCGGGCATGCCGAGGTGCTGGCGGTGGGAGTCCGGGAACGCACCGCGCGCCATCAGGGTGGTGACCACGGGGATGCCGGTGAGCTCGGCGAGTTCCCGCAGCTGGGCGCTGGCCTCGGCCTTGATGACGCCGCCACCGACGTAGAGCACCGGGCGGCGGGCGCCGGCGATGAGCTTCGCGGCCTCGCGGACCTGCTTGCCGTGCGGCTTGGTGACCGGGCGGTAGCCGGGCAGGTCGAGGGTCGGCGGCCACGAGAACGAGGTCGCGGCCTGCAGGACGTCCTTGGGCAGGTCGACCAGCACGGGACCCGGCCGGCCGGTGGTGGCCAGGTGGAACGCCTCGGCGATGGTCCGCGGGATCGCCGCGGGGTCCTGCACGAGGAAGTTGTGCTTGGTGATCGGCAGGGTGAGGCCGGTGATGTCGGCTTCCTGGAAGGCGTCGGTGCCGATGAAGCTGCGCCCGACCTGCCCCGTGATCGCGACCATCGGGACCGAGTCCATGTAGGCGTCAGCGATGGGCGTCACGAGGTTCGTGGCACCGGGGCCCGAGGTGGCGATGCACACCCCGGCGCGCCCGGTGACCTGCGCGTAACCCTCTGCGGCGTGTCCTGCGCCCTGCTCGTGGCGGACGAGGATGTGCCGGACCCTGGTGGAGTCGTACAGCGGGTCGTACGCCGGGAGGATCGCTCCCCCGGGGATCCCGAACACGACGTCGGCCCCGACCTCCTCCAGCGAACGCACCAGCGACTGGGCTCCGGTGACGGACTGGTCGGCCGGGTTCGAGGCGGCGGTCATGACATCTCCTGCAGAGGAATCAGGCTCGGCGTGTGGTCGGACGTGCAACAAAAAACCCCCTGTGCCGGAGCACAGAGGGTTCAGCGTCTTGCGTGAGCGGTCGGCTCATGCAAGACGCTGATGGATGAGTACGAGGTGACGCACGAGCCAGACACTACCTCCCCCCGCAACCGGTGTCGACCGCAGGACACACAGAGTGGGACGTGGTGTCCACATGCTGGGACGGCGTCCGTTCCGGCACAATCCGTGACCATGACGGACGCTCCGGCACGGCCCGGGCCGTCGACACCCTCACCCCTCGCGCCGGCGGCCGGGGTCACGGCGCTGGTCGCCGTGGCCGCCTGGGTGCTCGCGCTGATCCGGCCGTGGGGCGACACGGGGGTCGGCCGCGCCGCCGCGTTGTCCGACGCGACGCCCGTGGCCCACGTGGTCGCGGTGGGCGTCGCCGCCCTCGCCGCGGTCGTGACGGTCGTGCTGGTCCGTCGCCGCCCCGCCCGTGTCGCACTCATCGCGGGCGTGGTCCTCACCGCTGTGGGCGCGGTCGCGCTCGTGGCCGTCCTCGCGGTGACGACCGCGCAGGTCTTCCCCCGTGACGCCGGGTGGTGGGCGATCGTCTCGACCGTCGCCACCACGGTCACGGGCGCGCTGCTCGTCGCGGCGACGCTGGCGCCGGTCCGCCACACCCGGGCCGACCTGCTGACCCTCGCGGTGGCCGTGGTGGTGCCGGTGGCACTCGTGGTCACCGGCGCTGTGGTGGCGCCGGGGTGGGCCGGGCACGTCGTGGACGGCTCCTCCCCCTCGACGTTCTCCGAGTCCCCCGGCCCCGCCACCGTCACGCGGGTGGCCTGGCGGCAGGACTTCGGCCCCGGGTCGACCTCGGCCGTCCTGGGCGGTCGGGTCGTGGTGGCCGAGGAGACCAACGACAGCGGGCGGTGCCGCCTCGACGTCCGGGCGCTCGACGCCGGGACGGGCGACGCGGTGTGGTCGTCGGCCCGGACGACCCGGTGCAACGGTCCGACGCTCGCCGCGCTCGACGGCAACAACTCCATCGTGCGCGTGACCCTGCGCGGACCTCGCTACGGCGGCGACGCCCGCACCGGACCGGCCACGTACCTCTACCTCGGCACCGAGGACGGCCGGATCCTGCAGCCGTCGTCCGCCCTCGACGCCGTGCGGTGGTGGACCGAGGGTTTCGGACTGGTCACCGACGGCGACAGTGTCCGCGGCCTCGACGCGACCACCGGCGTCACCATCTGGACCCGACCGCTCCCCCGATGCCGTGACGGCAGCAACGCCGCGGTGCAACTGCCGCCCGCACCCGAGCCGGGCCGTCTGGTCGCGCGGACCCCGTACGACCCGCTCACAGCCGTCCCCGGCTCGATGCAGGCCGCGGGCGTCGGCAACGACGTCGTCCTGGCACTGGACTGCGACGGGCTCCCGAGTGTGTGGCTGGTCGACGCGATCAACGGCCCCTCGAACGACCGGGTGGTGGCGCTGCCCGCCGAGCGCACCGCGGGCCCGACCACGTTCCTGCCGTGGCTCGACACGGTCGTCGCCGTCGTCCCGACGGCTGCCGCCACCTCGTCGTTGCACCCCGCAACGGTCTACGGCGTCACCGTCGCCACCGGCCGGGTGGCGTGGGCGCAGACCCTCGGGGACCTGACGTCGATCGACGTCTCGCCGGTCGACGGCCGCGTCTCGGTGTCGCGCATGGACGGCACCGGTCAGACGGTCGTCCTCGACGTCCACAGCGGCAGCGTCCTCGCCACCAGCCCGAACACACTGCCGTCGGCGACGGTCGCGCTGACCCAGGCCCGCCTCGAGTTCGGTACCGCCGGGTTGTCCGTCGAGGACGCGAAGAACGGCACCTCCGCCCTCCCTCTCCAGGACTGCGCGACGGTCGGAGGTGACGGCTCGGCCCTCGCGCTCGCCGGACCCGGCGGCGTCGCCGTCCGCTGCGGCAACGCCCCCTTCGGCCCCGGCAGCCTCGTGGTGGGCCTGGTTCCCTAGTCACCGACCCCGCGCCGCCAGCCTCTGAGAGGCTCGCTGTTGCGAGGGCCGCCTGCTGTTGCACAGTGAGCCGGTTTCGAGAGAACTACGAGTAGCGGTACCCGACTCCCGTGGGTGGTGCCGTGGACCAGTCCGCCCTGCGATGTCGAGTCACCCTGCGCTGGCCGTCTACCTGGTTGTGGTGCTCTGCCGACAAGAGCGGGCGGTGACCACAGGCAGGCGAACGGCGCGCGGCGGGTGCGCCGAGAGCGGGAGCTGGTCTGGTCCAGTCGACCATGCCGTCAGGTCGGGGACCCTCATCGCAGTTCTCTCGGAACTGGTGCACGGCGTGACCTTGGCGGACACGCGATGCGTGAGCAGTTCTCCGTTCGTCAGCGGCGGTTGCGCGAGGGTTGGGTTTCGAGAGAACTGCGAGTAGGGGTACCCGACTCCCGTGGATGGTCGACTGGACCAGACCGTCTCCCGCGGTCGGCTGGCGGTTCCGTTTCCCGCCTACCTGCTTGCAGTGCTGTTCCGAGAAGAGCGGGCGGTGACCACAGCCAGGTGAACGGCGCGCGGCGGGTGCGCCGAGAGCGGGAGCTGGTCTGGTCCCATCGACCATGCCGTCAGGTCGGGCACCCTCATCGCAGTTCTCTCGGAACTGGTGCCCGGCGTGACCGTCGCGGACACGCGATGCGTGAGCAGTTCCCCGTTCGTCAGCGCCGGTTGCGCGAGGGTTGGTTTTCGAGAGAAGTGCGAGTAGGGGTACCCGACTCCCGTGGATGGTCGACCGGACCAGACCGTCTCCCGCTCTCGGCGCGCGCGCCGCTCGCCGTCTGCCTGCTCGTGGTCACCTCGCGCGCTTGTCGGAACAGCACCACAAGCAGGCAAACAGGAAGCGGGACTCGTGTCGACACCGCAGGACGGACTGGTCCACCGCACCACCGACGGGAGTCGGGAACCCTCATCGCAGTTCCCTCGGAACCGATCCCCATCGGAGCCGGCGGCCGGAGAATCAGCAGCAAAGCATTGACCTTTCGGGTTCGACTGGTAGACTCGAACACATGCACGAATCGTTGACGGCCCTCGACAACTGGGTGCCGTGCGAGCCGGTCTTCCTCGAGACCGACGACGGATTCGTGCTCTCCGACCAGGCCAAAGCCATCCTCGCCGCGATGGACGCCGTCGAAGCTGACGGCAGCAAGCCGCTGTCGATGCTCGACCAGGTCGCAGCCCTGCGCGCTCAGGTCGACAAGCTGGCCGTGCTGATCCCCGCCGCGGTTCGCGAGGCCGAGGGGCACGAGGTCCTGGATGCGGTCCACGAACTGCAGGCCGCCGTCAACGTCATCGCTTCCTGCGATCAAGTCCTGATCGCGGAGATCGAACGACGACCCGACACCATCGAACGCACCGGCGCCCGCTCCACCGCCGCCTGGCTGGCCGGCGCGCTCCGCATCCGGCCCGCGGAGGCGAAACGACGCGTGCGCACCGCCAACGGCTGCGCCCCGCGCGTGACGTTGACCGGCGAACCACTGCCACCTGTGCGTCCGCACGTTGCCGCCGCCCAGAGCGCGGGGTTGATCACCGCGGACCACGCCCACACCATCGACCGGGCCCTGACCGCCCTCCCGGTCGGACTCCCGGTTGAGGTCGTCGACGCGGCCGAGCAGGCCCTGCTGAAGGTCGCCCGGGTGTACGACGCGTCCGATGTGGCGCAGCTCGGGCGGGACATCCGCGACCGGCTCGACCAGGACGGACCGGCGCCCCGCGACGAGCGACAGCGCCGCCGCCGCTCGTTACGGCTCACGCAGCACGACGACGGCGCGTGCGCCGCCCACGGGGACCTGACTGCCGGGCTGTTCGCGAAGCTGCAGACCGTCCTGAGTCCCCTCGCGGCCCCGCGACCCGACGACGGTCACGGCCCCGACACCCGCCCCGCCGACGTCCGCCTGCACGACGCCCTCGAAGAACTCTGCGACCGGTTCCTGCGCTCCGGCACCCTGCCCGACTCCGGCGGCGTCCCCACCACCCTCGTCGTCACCATGACCGTGCACGACCTCGAGACCCGCACCGGCCGGGTGCATACCAGCCACGGCGGGGACATGTCGGTGGCCGAACTGCTGAACCTGGCCGCCGAAGCCGAGGTCATCCCCGTCGTCCTCAACGACGCCGGCGGCGTCCTCAGTCACGGTCGGACGAGACGGCTCGCCAGCCCCGGACAGACCAAAGCGCTCATCGCAAGAGATGAGCACTGCAGCTTCCCCGGCTGTCGGATCCCACCGCAGTGGTGCCAACGACATCACGTCCTGGACTGGCTGTTCGACGGTGAGACCGAGATCGACAACCTCACCCTGCTGTGCGGTCACCACCACCGCAACTTCGGGCGCTGGGGCTGGACCTGCGAGATGCAAGACGGCGTGCCGTGGTGGACACCACCACCCGACGTCGACCCCACCCGAACACCGTTGCGCAACGCAACGGTGTGAGCAGTACGTCAACCGGCCTGGTCGTACGCCTCGACGACCGCGACGTCGAGCGGGAACTCGAGCGGGAAGTCCGCGAACAGCAGGCGGGTCGCGTCGAGCGCGGCGGCTTGCACCGCCTCGACCACGGCGTCGGCGAGAGGGGCCGGGGTGTGGACCACGACTTCGTCGTGCAGGAAGAACACCAGGTGCGGGCGCTCCGGCAGCGGGCCCGTGCCGAGCTCCCACAGCGACCGGCGCAGCGTGGCCAGCCAGCACAGCGCCCACTCCGCGCCGGTGCCCTGCACCACGAAGTTGCGGGTGAACCGGCCCCAGGAGCGGGCGTCGCGGCGGTCGGCCGCAGCCTCGGCCTCGTCGGCGGGCAGGCGCCCCACCCACGTCGCGGTGGGTCGGGGCGAGCCGCGACCCAGGCGGCTGTGCACGACCTCGCCGCGCTCGCCGGCGCGGGCGGCGGCCTCGACGGTGTCGAAGGCCCGCGGGAAACGACGTTTCAGCCGCTCCACGATCCGGCCGCTGTCGCCGGAGGTCCCGCCGTACATCGCACCGAGCATGCCGACCTTGGCGTCGGCACGCGTCTCGACCGCACCGGCGTCGACCAGGCCCTGGTAGAGATCGGCGCCCCGGGCGGCGCGCGCCATGTCGAGGTCGCCTGCCATGGCGGCGAGGACACGGGGTTCGAGTTGGGCGACGTCGGCCACGACGAGGCGCCAGCCGTCGTCGGCGACGACGCTGGGCCGCAGCGGCCCGGGCAGCGACAACGCGCCACCGCCGGTCGCGGCCCAGCGACCGGTGACCACGCCGCCGGGCAGGTAGCGCGTGCGGTACCGGCCGTCGCGCACCCAGGTGTCGAGCCAGTGCCACCCGTTCGCCGTGTGCAGGCGCATCAACCGGCGGTACTCGAGCAGCGGCGCCACCGCCGGGTGGTCGACGCGTTCGAGCGTCCACGAACGGGTGTCGGTGACGTCGAGACCCGCCCGGCGCAGCGCGGTTAGCAGATCGGCCGGCGAGTCGGGGTTGAGTCCGGGCGCCCCGAGTGCCGCGCGGGCCTGGTCCACCAGCGGCTCGAGCTTCGGCGGCCGCTCCCCCGCGCGTGGGCGCTCGCCCAGCAGGTCGGCGAGGAGGGCGCGGTGGACGTCGGCGCGCCACGGCAGCCCGACGAAGGTCATCTCGGCGGCGGCGAGCGCGGCCGCGCTCTCGGCGGCGAGCAGCAGGGTGAGCCGGCCGGGGTCGGACGACGACGCCACGGCCCTCCGCTGGCGGTCGAACTCCGCGGTGACGTCGAGCGACGCGACGTGGTCGGCGACGTCGAACAGCGTGTCCTCGACGGCCGTCGCGGCCGGCTCGAGGGCGTCCCAGCGGGCGGCGTCGGCCGGGTCCCACAGCGCCTGGTCCACCCACGGTGAGTGCCGCAGCACCACGTGCTGCAACCGCAGATCGGTGCACTGCGCAACACGCACGCCCGCGGCCAGCAGCGCCGGGTACCAGCGGGCGGTGTCGTCCCACACCCAGCGCGTGCCCGGAGCCTCGCGCTCCGCCACCCAGCCGGCGAGGTCGCCCGCGGCCACATCGACGGTCGCGCCGCCGACCTCGGCGACGGCGACGGTCCCCGGGTCGCGCCGGGTGAGCACGAACGTCGCCACCCGGCGGACTCTAGACAGCAGCTACGACGAGAGTTCCCGCTTGATCTCGGTCTTGAGCACCTTACCGACCTTCGAGCGCGGCAGGTCGGGCCACACCTCGATCTGCTTGGGCGCCTTCACGCTGCCGATCCGTTCCTTGACGAACGCGGTGAGCTCGCCCGGGTCGAGCTCCGCACCCGGCCGCAGCTGGATGACGGCCGTCACCCGCTCGCCCCACTTGTCGTCGGGCAGTCCCACCACCGCACAGTCCGCGACCGCCGGATGGGCCATGACGGCCTGCTCGACCTCGCTGGAGTACACGTTGAACCCGCCGCTGATCACCATGTCCTTCGCGCGGTCGACGATGAAGAGGTAGCCGTCCTCGCCGAGGAACCCGATGTCGCCGGTGTGGTGCCACCCGTGCGCCGACGCCTCGGCCGTGGCGTCCGGATCGTGCAGGTAGCCCCGCATCACCAACGAACTGCGGACGACGATCTCGCCGCGTTCACCTTGCGGCACCCACGTGCCGTCCTCGGCCATGATGCCGACGGTCACCAACGGCGCGGGCCGGCCCGCCGAGGCCAGCCGCTCGGTGGCGATGGAGCCGTCGGCGTGGAAGTGGTCGCGCGGGGCCATCGTCGAGATCATCATCGGCGCCTCGGTCTGTCCGAACAGCTGCGCCATGACCGGCCCGATGCGGGTGAGCGCCTCGGTCAGCCGCGAGGTCGACATCGGTGCGGCGCCGTACCAGAAGCACTGCAGCGACGACAGATCCGTGTCCCCCAGCCGCGGGTGGTCGAGGGCCATGTAGATCAACGTCGGCGGCAGGAAGGTGTGGGTGACGCGGTGTTCCTCGACGTTCGCGAGGAATCCCCCGACGTCGGGTTTGCGCATGATGACGATCTCGCCGCCCAAGGCGAGCACCGGGAAGCAGAGCACTCCGGCCGCGTGGGTCAGCGGCGCGAGCGCCAGGTACACCGGCCGTCCCTCGAAGGGGTAGCTCATCAGGACGATCGAGGACATCGTCTCGAGGTTCGTCCCGGTGAGCACGACCCCCTTGGGGCGACCGGTCGTACCGCCGGTGCCGACGATCATCGCGACGTCGTCGACGCTCGGGAAGTCCGCGGCCGCGGTGTCGTCGCCGCCGAGGAACGCGTCCCACGTCAGCGCCCACCCGAGATCGGCGTCGAGGCAGACCAGCGTGGTCAGCTTCGGCAGGTCGCCCCGGATCGCGTCGACCAGCTCGGCGAACGCCGCCTGGAACACCAGCACCACACAGTCGAAGCGGTCGAGCAGCTCGCGGTTCTCCGCCGCCTCGTTGCGGGGGTTGATCGGGCACCACACGGCGCCGGCGGCGCTGACCCCGAACACGCAGGTGAACGCGGTCGGGTCGTTGGCGGAGAGGATCGCGACCGTGGCGCCCGGCACCACCCCGTGCCGCACCAGGGCCGCCGACACCCGGGACGCGGTCTGCCGCACCTCGGCGTAGTTCCGGCTGACGCCGTCGGTGGTGAGGCACGGGGCGTCGGGACCGAGCGAGACGCCCTTGTCGAGGTAGTCGACGAGGCGCATGCCTACATGCCCATGCCGCCGTCGACGGGGATGCCCGCGCCGTTGACGAACCGGGAGGCGTCGGACGCGAGCCACACGACGGCGTCGGCCATGTCGGCCACCTCGCCCAGCCGGCCCGACGGCGTCAGCTCGATCACCGCACCGACCGCCTCCTCGGGTGAGGGGAACAGCCCGAGGCGCGCGACGTCGTTGGCGAGCCCCGCACCCATCGCGGTGGGGACCAACCCCGGGTAGATCGCGTTGACCCGCACGCCGTACCCGAGCTTGCCGGACTCCATGGCGGCGACCCGCGTCAACCGGTCCACGCCGGACTTCGTGGCGCTGTACACGGAGATCCCGGGGAAGGCGATGGTGGCCGCGACCGAGGCGACGTTGACGATCGACCCGCCCCCGCCCGCCACACCACCCGGACGCATGGCGCGGAACGCGTGCTTGATGCCCAGTGCCGTGCCCAGCAGGTTCACCTCGAGCTGCTTGCGGACGTCGGCCGGGTCGAGGTCGACGATGAGGCTGGTGATCTCGACCCCCGCGTTGTTGACGACGATGTCGAGGCCGCCGAGCTGACCCGCGGCGTCGGCCACCGCCGACTCCCAGTTGGCGTCGTCGGTGGTGTCGAGGTGGACGAACCCGTGGCCGTCTCCGAGCGCCTCGGCGACCTTGGCCCCGAGGTCGTCCTGCAGGTCCGCGATCACCACGGACGCACCCGCGGCGGCGAGCGCCTGGGCCATCCCCTCGCCGAGGCCCTGCGCCCCGCCGGTGACCAGTGCCTTGCGGCCGGACAGATCGAGCTGCGTCATCGCGGCTCCTCCTCTTCGTGGTGGACGTGGTCGGGGCCCGCGGTGGACCCCGACGTGAACGGGCCTAGCTGCTGGCGGCGGACCAGCCGGTCAGCCCCACCACGCGGCACACCAGCACGCGGTGGAACGGCTTGTCGGCGTACTGCGGAACCGTGCGGGACAGGCGGTCGGCGAGGTCGGCGGTGACGGCCGCGGGTGGATCGGGGACGTGCCGCAACTGCGCCCGCACCCACCACAGCCGCGACCAGTCCTCGGTCTCCCAGTGCTCGACCAGCAGCGAGCCGCGGGGATCGGCCTCGAGGTTGTCCTCGCGGCGCAACCGGGTCGACGACTTGGGTTTGACCGTGTCGATGGGCACGCCGACGTGACCGTCGTCGGTCAGGGCGTAGACCACCGGCTGCGGGTCCGGGCCACGCTCCGGGTGCAGCGTGACCAGGACGCCGTGGACCTCGGCGGCGAGGCGCGTGCGCGCCTCGTCCTCACTCATCTTCACGGTCGACGAACCGAGGTCAGCCCGCGTTGACCTTCGGCAGGATCTCCTCGTTGATCCGCTTGAGGTCGTCGAGGGTCTTGGCCGTCGGCACGTCGCGGAACGGCGGCCAGATGAGCGGCATGGTCAGGCCGGCGTCGCGGTAGCGCTTGAGCATGTCCTCGATCTGCTGGGCGGTTCCCGCCAACAGGTTCGTGGCCTTGCCGGCGGGCGTCTGGTCCATCGGCGCGTCCGTGATGACCGTCCAGATCATGCTGCACATCTCGAAGCCCTCGGGGAACCCGCGACCGAGTTCGCCCAGTTCGCGTTCCATCTCGCCCTTCCAGCGGGCGATGTCCTCGGGCGAGTCCTGGATGCCGATCCACCCGTGCAGGCCGTACTTCGCGATGCGCTTCGCGGAACGCTTCGGGTCCTTCAGACCGGAGAAGAAGATCGGCGGGCCGGGTTGCTGCAGCGGCTTGTGCCCGAACCCCGACGGCTCGAAGTCGGCGAACTCCCCGTGGTACTCGAAGACCTCGTTCTTCTCGTCCCAGATGCCCTGCATGATCTCGATCGTCTCGCGCACGTGCGCGTGCCGGCGGGGGAACAGGTGCGCGACGCTCGCCGCCGCGAACTCCTCGGGCATCCAGCCCGAGCCGACGCCGACGTTGAGCCGCCCGCCGGCCAGGTGGTCCTGCGTGGCCAGTTCGGCCGCGAGCACACCTGGGGACCGGTACGGGGTGTCGATGATGCTCATGCCGAGGCGCACCTTCTGCGTCTTGGCGGCGAGCCACGGGATGAGCGTCATGCCCTGGAACCACTTGCCGCGCGCGACGACCGGCAGCGCCTTCGGCAGGTCGCTCATCATCCCGAACGGGTACTGCATCTCCACCCGGTCCGACGACTCCGGGACGATGATCCGGTCGAGCGTCCACACCGAGTCGAAGTCGAGGTCCTCGGCGAGCTGGGTGAGATCCTCGAGTTCCTGGAGCGTCACCTCGTCGCGGAAGTTCGGCAGGTACAGAGCGAGCTTCATCGATCGTCTCCTCGTGCTGTGGTCGGGCCGGTGTGCGCGTGCCCGTCAGCGTGGCCGACCGGCCTCAACGGGACCTGGGAGCCGTCTCAACGGACCATCAACGCCGGGGTGCAGCCACGTCCGGATGGCCTAGCGTCGGCGGCGATGGCCGACATCGTGTGGCGACCGACGCCCGAACGCATCAGGGGTTCGGTCCTGCGCGCCTACCTCGACGGCCTCGAACGCCGTGAGGGTCGCGCCTTCGCCGACCACGACGCGCTCTGGGCGTGGTCCGTGGCGGACCTCGACGGGTTCTGGCGATCGGTCGTCGACCACTTCGGCATCACCATCAGCGGTGACCCGCAGCAGGTACGGACCGACGACCCCATGCCCCACACCCGCTGGTTCCCGGGCGGGCGGCTCAACTGGGCCGAGCACGCCCTGCGCCACGGCGCCGACGACGCGACCGCCGTGGTGTGCACCGGCGAGGAGGGGGTCCCGACCCGCGAGATCACCTGGGGCGCGCTGCGGCGGTCGGTCGCCGGCGCCGCCGCGTGGCTGCGGGCCGCGGGTGTGCGGCCCGGCGACCGGGTCGCCGCGTACCTCCCCGCCACGGAACACGCCGTGGTCGGGGTGCTCGCCGCGGCGGCCGTCGGCGCGGTGTGGGCCTGCTGCTCCCCCGACTTCGGCGCCGACGGCACCTCCGCCCGGTTGGCCCAGCTCGAACCCACCGTGCTCGTCGCGGCCGACGGCTACCACTGGAACGGCAAGGTCGTCGACCGCCGGGACGTCGTCGCGCAGCTGCGGGGCGATCTGCGCACGGTGCAACGGTTCGTCTCCGTGCCGTACGTGTTCCCGGACGATCCGCCACCCGACGGCGCCACCCCGTGGGCCGAGGTCGTCGGAACCGACGCCGCACCGGCGTTCGAGCTCGTCGGGTTCTCCCATCCGTTGTGGGTGTTGTTCAGCTCCGGCACCACCGGGAGACCCAAGGGGCTCGTGCACGGCCACGGCGGGATGACGCTGCAGGGGGCGATGTGGACCGGCCTCTACGCCGGCCTGCGCGAGGGCGAGCGCATGTTCACCTACACCTCGACCGGCTGGGCGCTGTGGAACATGCAGCTCGGTGCGCTGCTGCAGGGCGCGAGCATCGTGCTGCACGAGGGCAGCCCCGGTCATCCCGCCGGGGCGGTGTGGGCCACCGCCGCCCGCACCCGGGCCGACGTCGCGTTCATGGGCGCCGCGGTCGTCACCGCGTCCGCGGCGGCCGGGGTGTCGCCGCGCACCACCCACGACCTGAGTCGGTTGCGGCACCTCATGATCAGCGGCTCCGCGCTGCCGCCGGACGGCTACCGCTGGGTCATGGCCGAGGTCGGCGACGACCTGCGCATCGACTCGACCAGCGGCGGCACCGACGTCTCCGGCGCGTTCGTGGGATCGAACGAGTACGCCCCCGTCCACGTCGGACGCATCGGGGGCCGGCTCGCGGGCGTCGACTGCGCCGCGTGGGACGAGCGGGGCGAGCCGGTCGTCGGGCAGGTCGGCGACATCGTCGTCACCCAGCCCATGCCCTCGATGCCCGTGGCCCTGTGGGACGACCCGGACGGCCACCGCTACGCCGAGACCTACTTCGACACCTGGCCGGGCGTCTGGCGCCACGGCGACTGGGTGACGTTCCACGACGACGGCAGCGTCACGATGCACGGGCGTTCCGACGCCACCCTGAACCGCCAGGGCGTGCGCCTCGGCAGCAGCGAGTTCTACGACGTCCTCGACACCCTGCCCGGGATCGAGGAGACCCTCGTGGTGGGTGTCGAGGAGCCCGACAACGGTTACTGGCTGGGGCTGTTCGTCGTCCCCGCGGCGGGCCACGACCTCGACGACGACCTGCGCCGCACCATCGTCACCACCCTGCGCACCCGGCTCACACCACGGCACGTTCCCGACGAGATCGTCGCCGCACCCGCGATCCCCCACACGCGGACCGGCAAGAAGCTCGAGGTGCCGGTCAAGGCGTTGCTGCGCGGAACCCCGTTGGACCGCGCCGCGAACCTGTCCTCGGTCGACGACCCCGACGCGTTGCGCTGGTACGAGCGCTTCGCCGCCGACCGCCGGAGCTGACGTGGGGCCGACGGGATGAGGCTGGGAGCCACGCTCGTCCACTTCGCCGACGCCCCGCCGTTCGAGACCGTGCCGTGGGCGCAGCGGCTGGAGGCGGCGGGGTTCGAGAGTCTCTGGACCTCGCACGTCATCGGCCGCGCCACGTTCGTCCCCGACCCGTTCGTCACCCTGGCCGCGGCGGCCGCGGTGACCCGCGAGGTGGAGATCGGCTCGGCCACCGTGCAGGTCCCGCTGTTCCACCCGGCGGATCTCGCCCACCGCGTGCGGTCGCTGCAGGCGGTGTGCGGGGACCGGCTCACGTTGGGCGTCAGTCCGGGTTCGACCGATCTCGACTTCCGGCTGCTCGACCGCGACCACGCCACCCGGTTCCGCGTGTTCCGCGAGAACGTCGCGCGCCTGCGCACACTGCTCCCCGATCCGCCCGACCTGCTGCTGGGCACGTGGGGTCACAACGTCGAGCGGGCGGCCACCGAGTTCGGCGGCTGGTTGGTCTCGGGCCACCGGGTGAGCGACGACGCGATGGTGGCGGCGCTCGAGCGGTTCCGCGCCGCCGGCGGCCGTCGGGCCGTCGTCTGCACGCTGCCCGTCGGCCGGGACCTCGACGCGACGGCCGCGCGAATCCGCACCCTGGCCGACGCCGGTTTCGACGACGCCGTCCTGCTGTTCGAGCCGGGGGGCCCGGGGCCGGAGGAGGCGCGCACGCTCCTCCCCCGCGCCGCGGTGTGACGCACCTCGCTCTCGCACCGGTCCGACCGGTACGGTCCAGGGCGCAGGGGCCGGACGTGGTCGCGACGGGGCGGCCGCGTGGGCCGGTCCGGCGGGAGCGCGGATGACGGTGAGCACGGACGAGCGCCCGTCGCTGCTCGTCGTCGACGACGACGCCCGGGTGCGCACGGTCGTGGGCTGGCAGCTCGAGGCCGACGGCTACGCCGTGCGCGAGGCGGCCGACGGCCACACCGCCTGGGCGGCGATCACCGACCGCCGGCCCGACCTGGTCGTGCTCGACCTGTCGCTACCCGGGCCGTCGGGCCTGGACCTGCTGCGGCGGTTGCGGGCGGCCGGCGACCGGTTGCCGGTCGTGGTGCTGTCCGGTCGCAGCGGCGAGGGCGACCGCATCCAGGGGCTCGACCTGGGCGCCGACGACTACCTGGTCAAGCCGTTCTCGGTCGGCGAGCTCGCGGCGCGCATCCGCTCGGTGCTGCGCCGCAGCGCTCCCGAGGCGCCCGCCCCGGCCGCCCCGGACCCGCTCGGGGAGACCTCGTCGGCGCTGCACCTCGACCTGCGGGCCCGCGAGGTGGAACTCGACGGTGAACCCGTGCCGCTGACCGCCCGCGAGTTCGACCTGCTGGCCTTCCTCGCCGCCCACCCGCGGCAGGTGTTCACCCGCGCCCAGCTGCTCGAACAGGTCTGGTCCAGTTCCCGCAGCTGGCAGCAGGAGGCGACCGTGACCGAACACGTCCACCGCCTTCGGCACAAGCTCGGTGCGGAGCACCTCGTCACCGTGCGCGGCGTCGGCTACCGGCTCGAGCCGTGACCGCCGTCGACGTACGGCTCGAGCCGTCGGACGCCGTGGCGCTGCTCGAACGGCAGACCGAGATCCTCGAGCAGATCGCGACCGGGACGCCGCTGGCCGTGGTGCTCACCGGCATCGCCGCCACCCTCGAGGACCTCGTCCCCGGCTGCTGGTGTTCGGTGCTGCTGCTCGACCGCGGGCCGGGTGTGCTGCGGCACGGGGCGGCCCCCTCACTGCCCGCCGCGTACTGCGCGAGCATCGACGGCCTCGCCATCGGGGCGGTCGCCGGGTCGTGCGGCACCGCCGCCTACTCCGGCCGGTCGGTGGTCGCAGTCGACATCCGCTCCGACGACCGCTGGGTGGATTACCGCGAGCTGGCCGAGGGATTCGGCCTGCGCGCCTGCTGGTCGACCCCCATCGGCGGGCGTGACGGCGTGAGCGGGACGTTCGCCGTCTACCACCGTGACCCGCACCGGCCGACCGCCCGCGAGGAACAGCTCGTCGAACGCCTCACCCACCTCGCCTCGGTGGCCATCGACCACGCCGCCGCCGAGCAGGAACGGCACCGGCGCATCGAGTCCGAGCTCGCCCGCTCCGCCGCGGAGGCCGCCAACCGCGCCAAGACCGACTTCGTCGCCGCGCTCGGGCACGAACTGCGCACCCCGCTGCAGGCGATCACCGGGTTCACCGAGGTGCTCGGCACCCTCGACCTCGACGACGAACGACGCACCGCGGCGCTGCACCACATCACCGCGGCGGCCGGGCACATCCTCGAGATCGTGGGCGACGTCCTCGACGTCGCGCGCATCGAGACCAACGCGCTGCCGCTGACGCTGCGCGACGTCGCGGTGCCGGAGGTGGTCGAGGAGGTGGTGGCGATGGTGCGGCCGCTGGCTGCGGCCGAACGGGTGACGCTGCGCCTGGAGCCGTCGCCCGACGTGCTGGTCCGGGCCGACGAACGCCGCGTGACGCAGGTGTTGCTCAACCTCGTGACCAACGCGATCCGGTACAACCGCGACGACGGCGCGGTGTCGGTGGCGTGGTCGGTGGTGCCGTCGGCCACCGGCGACACCGTGTGCGTCACGGTCCGCGACACCGGTCCCGGTATCGCCGCCGAGCACCGCGACCGGCTGTTCACGCCCTTCGACCGCCTGGGCCGTGACTGCGACGAAGGTGTCGGTCTCGGCCTGCCGCTCGCCCGCGGCCTCACCGAAGCGATGGGCGGTCACCTCGACGTCGAGAGCGAGGTCGGGACCGGCACGACGGCCGCGATGGTCCTGCCGGTGTCGCCGACCTCCTAGCGCGCGGGACGCTCGTCACTCGGGCGTCGGCTGGTTCTCCACGGGCGGGGCCGGGTGGACGCGGCGCAGGGTGCCGATGGTGATGTGCGGCCAGCTCAGGCCGTTGAAGTCGAGCATGACGACCTGGCTGTACTGCAGCACCGACGGCTCCGGTTCGTCACCGACGGTCTGCAGCCAGATCGTCGCCGTGGTCGCGGTGGCGGTCGCGTTCGGGATGAGGAACGCCGTGTTCCCGGATCCGCCGCCCGGGATCCCCGCCGGCGGCGGGGTGCTCACGTGGATCACCGTCGTCGTCGTCACGCCCGCGACGGCCTCGAGCGCGGTGTTCATGTCGTCGATGATCGACTGGGTGAACCCGTGCGCGGCCGGATCGGGCGTGCGGAACGGGGTGGGCCGGTCCAGGTGCTGCTCGTCGAAGTCGATGGTCTGGCCGGGCTGGCCGATGACGAACGGGGTGAGGTCGACCTCCGGGAAGCTCGGCGGGCCTCCCGCGGCCGTGGCCGTGCCCTGCGCGTTGATGGTGCTGCCGTGCGGGATCGAGGCCATCCGGGCCACGGTCTCCCCGACGGGCGGGTCCTGCGTCTCCGGTACGGCGAGCCAGATGCCGGTCTCGAAGTGGATGCCCTTGCCGTTGCTGGAGATGGTGTTCGCGTACTCCAGGCCGGCCATGAACAGGTCGGCCTGGTTCAAGCCGCGGTTCGGGATGGTGCCGTCGAGGGCCTTGAACTCGAAGGCGTCGACCGTCGGTGCGAGTTGCAGGAAGTGCGCGTTGCCGGTGACCTCCTTCTGACTCGGGGTCCAGATGGCGTTCAGTCCGCTGCCGGACCAGGTGCCGACCAACCCGGCGAGGAGCCCGAGCGTCGAGACCACCGGATCGGTGGTGCCGCCGTCGTCCCTGGTCGACGGGTGCGGCGAGAACGGCAGGACGGTCGGTGTGGCGGGGATCTGGGTCGTGTCGGTCATGACGGCACCCGGCTTCCGGAGTGGTGGCGATCGGACGCCGACCAGCATGTTCTCCGGGGCCCGACGGGTCAGCAGTTCCGCCCCGGTGCTGCACCAAGGCGCATGCCCTTCCGGACCAGGGGGTTCCACTTCACCGCGGGGTCGTCACACCCGGGTGTCGCGTCACCGTTCCGTGCGCACCCAGTCGTCCCAGCCGCGCGCGGCGGTGAGGGCGGACGAGTCGGCCGGCAGCAACGACCCGTCGCGCACCGCGGCTGACAGCCGCCCCGGCACGCCGAGGTGCAGGACGCGGTGGCCGCCGAGGTCGCGGGCCGCCCGGGCGAGGGTGACGGTCTGCGGGCCGCCCATCTCGATCGTTGCACCCTGCGGCGGTTGCATGACGCGGCGGACGACGAGGGTGGCGACCTCGTCGACGTCGCACGGTGCAACGATCCACCCGCGCGGGGCGACGCCGAAGCGAGCGAGCTGGCCCGCGACCTGGCCGACGAACGGGAACCACTGCGTGGACCGGACGATCGTGGCGGGCACGCCCGACCCCCGCACCACCTGCTCGGCGGCGTGCTTCGCGCGGTAGTAGGAGAACGGGGTCCGGTCGACACCGACGATCGACAGGTACACGACGTGGCGCAGCGACCGGCGCGAGCACGCCTCGAGCACCTTGGCGGTGCCGGCGACGTCGACGTCCTGCGCGTGCCGCGGATCGGTGGCCGCGTGCACGAGGACGTCTGCCCCTTCGAGCACTTCGTCGAGGGCGTACGCGAGCGACGTCGTCCCGCGCAGGTCGACGCCGTCGGCCCGGCCCACGGCGACACCGTGCAGACCCTGCGCGGCCAACTGCGGCACCAGCGCGCGACCGAAGCGGCCGCTCCCGCCGAGGACGACGACCTTCACGGCGCGGGCGGACTCAGCCGCAGACGGCGCCCTGGGCGGCGGACCCGACCAGCTTCGCGTACTTGCCGAGCACCCCGAAGTCGAGGTTCTGCGCCTTGGGCTTCCAGCCGGCGCGGCGCTTCTCGAGCTCCTCCTCGGACACGACGAGGTCAAGGGTCTTCGCGGCCATGTCGAGCCGGACGATGTCGCCGTCCTCGACCAACGCGATGGGTCCGCCGTGCGCGGCCTCCGGCGCGACGTGGCCGATGCACAACCCCGTGGTGCCGCCGGAGAACCGGCCGTCGGTGAGCAGCAGGACGTCCTTGCCGAGGCCCGCGCCCTTGATCGCGCCGGTGACGGCGAGCATCTCGCGCATGCCCGGTCCGCCCTTGGGCCCCTCCCACCGGATGACCACGACGTCGTTCTTGTTCAGGGTCCCTGCGGCGACGGCGTCCATGGCGCCCTGCTCACCGTCGAAGACCCGCGCGGGGCCCTCCCACACCTCGGCGTCGAACCCGGCGCTCTTGACGACCGCACCCTCGGGCGCGAGCGTGCCCTGCAGCACGGCCAGGCCGCCGGTGCGGTGGATCGGGTTCGACATCGAGTGCAGGACCTCGCCGTCGAGCTCCGGCGGCGCGAGCAGTTCGAGGTTCTCGGCCATGGTCTTGCCGGTCACGGTCAACGTGTCCCCGTGCAACAGTCCGGCGTCGAGCAGGGCCTTCATGACCACGGGCACGCCACCGATGCGGTCGACGTCGGTCATGACGTACTGGCCGAACGGCTTGACGTCCGCGAGGTGCGGCGTGCGGTCGCCGATCCGGTTGAAGTCGGCGAGGGTCAGGTCGACGTGCGCCTCGTGGGCGATCGCCAGCAGGTGCAGCACAGCGTTGGTCGAACCGCCGAGCGCCATGACCACGGTGATGGCGTTCTCGAACGCCTCCTTGGTGAGGATCTGCCGGGCGGTGATGCCGGCGTCGACCAGGTCGACCACCGCCTCGCCGGAACGGCGGGCGTAGACGTCGCGGCGGGCGTCGGGCGCGGGCGGCGCTGCCGAGCCCGGCAGCGACATGCCGAGGGCCTCCGCGGCCGAAGCCATGGTGTTGGCGGTGTACATGCCACCGCACGCCCCCTGCCCCGGGCAGATGGCCTCCTCGACGCGCTTGACGTCGGCCTCGGTGATGCGACCCGCCAGGCACGCCCCGACGGCCTCGAAAGCGTCGATGATGGTGACGTTGCGGCCGTCGAGCGAGCCCGGCAGCGTCGAGCCGGCGTAGAGGAACACCGCGGCGACGTCGAGGCGCGCGGCGGCCATGAGCATGCCGGGCAGGGACTTGTCGCAGCCGGCGAGCAGCACGGCGCCGTCGAGCTGCTCGGCGCGCATCACGGTCTCGACGGAGTCGGCGATGATCTCGCGGCTCACCAGGCTGTAGTGCATGCCGCCGTGGCCCATCGAGATGCCGTCGGACACCGAGATGGTGCCGAACTCCAGGGCGTAGCCGTCGTTGCCGAACACGCCCTCCTTGGCGCCCTGGGCGAGGCGCTGCAGGGACAGGTTGCACGGCGTGATCTCGTTCCAGCTGCTGGCCACGCCGATCTGCGGTTTGCGCCAGTCGTCGTCGCCCATGCCCACCGCGCGCAACATGCCGCGGGCCGCGGCGCGCTCGACGCCGTCGGTGACGATGTGGCTGTGCGGCTTGCGGTGCTGGCGGGGCTCGCTCATGAGGCCAGAGCCTACGGCGGTTACCGTCAGGCCCATGAGCGAGCCGGGAGCGATCACCCCCGAGGGGGCGGGTGACGACCTGCGGGTGCGCTTCCGGCTGCCCAAGTCCTCGTACCTCGCGGTGCTGTTCCTCGCCCTCGGCGTCTCGGTCCTGCTGTTCCAGCCCTGGTTCGGGTTCCTCTACCTCGTCCCGGTCGCGGTGGCCCTGTTCATCGCCCGGCGCGGCACCGACGTCGACGCGGACGGCGTCACCGTCCACGCCCTGCTGCGCTCGGAGCGCTTCCCGTGGTCGCAGGTCCGGGGCATCGCGGTCGACGCGAAGGGACGTGTGGCGCTCGCCCTGCGCGGCGCCGACGGCGGCGTCGCCGCGACCGTCCGGTTGCCCTGCATCGGCACGGCCGGGCTGCCGGTCCTCGCCGAGGCGAGCGGCGGCGCACTGCCCGACCTGCCCGCGGCCGTCATCACGCCCGCGCCGGGCCGCACCCGCCGGCGGTAGCGGCGGCGGCGGTCAGTAGCCCTCGCTGACCACGTTCTCCAGCGGCTCCCCCGCGAGCCAGCGCCCGAGCTGGGCCAGCACCAGCTTCTCCGCGCGGCCCGGGAACCCGACCACGTTGCCCCCGACGTGCGGGGTGACCAGCGCGTTGTGCAGGTCCCACAGCGGGTGGCCGGCGGGCAACGGTTCGGGGTCGGTGACGTCGAGGGCCGCCCGCAGCCGCCCGGCCGACAGTTCGGCGAGCAGGGCGTCGGTGTCGACCACCTTGCCGCGGGCCGCGTTCACCAGCACCGCGCCGTCGGGCATGGAGGCGAGGAACCGGGCGTCGACCATGCCGGTCGTCGCCGGCGTCAGCGGCACCATGACCACCACGACGTCGGCGGCGGGCAGCAGGGTCGGGAGCTCGTCGGTGGCGTGCACGCCGTCACGGGCACGCCTCGCGACCATCGTGACCGTGGCGTCGAACGCCTCGAGCCGGCGCTTCATCTGCTCGCCGAGATCGCCGGCACCGAGCACGAGGACGCGCTTGTCCTGCAGTTCGTCGGTGGTGTGCCGGTCCCAGATCCCGCGCTCGGCGGCCCGGACGAACACCGGGATGTCGCGGAGCACCGCGAGCAACGCGGTCATCGCCCACTCCGAGGTCGATCCGCCGTGCACGCCCCGGCCGTCACACAGGGTGACGCCCTCGGGGACGACCTCGACGAACGTCTCCGCGCCCGCCGACGCCAACTGCACGACCTGCAGGGCACCGAGCTTCGCGAAGTCGGCCCCCGAGGCGAGGAACTCGGGGACCCAGAACTCGACCCGGTCGAGCCCGTCGGGCGGCGAGTGCTGGTCCGACCACACCAGCACCTCGAGCTCCGGGTGCGCGGCCGTGATCGCGGCGGCCAGGTCGGGGGTGCTCACGCAGACGGTCGTCACGAGCCTCACCGTAGAGCGCGGCGGACCCCGCCCCGGAAGGTGCCCGGGGCGGGGTCCGTCGATCGGGTCGAGCGTCGAGGCGGAGCGGGTCAGCCCGTCACGCGGTGTAGGTGAAGGTGGCGGCGGTGACCACCGCCGACTGCCCACCCGGGGTCGTCACCCGGACGTTCACCGTCCCGCTCACCCCGTTCGGTGCCGGCACCGTGATCTTGGTGGCGGACACGACCGTGAACGACGTCGTCACCTTCGACCCGAACTTCACCGAGGTCGCCCCGGTGAGGTCGGTCCCGGTGATGGTGACGACCGTGCCGGCCGCTCCGGAGCGCGGGCTGACCGCGGTCACGGCCGGGGCCCGGACGTAGGTGAACGTCCCCCCGGTGACCGACCCCGCCGGCACGGTCACCTTGGTCTGGACCGCTCCGGTGCCGGCCGGCGAGACCGCCTGGATCTTGGTGTCGCTCACGACCGTGAAGCTGGTCGCGGCGACGGTGCCGAACTTGACGGCGGTCGCCCCGGTGAAGCGGGTGCCCTGGATCGTGACGGTCGTGCCGCCCGCGGTCGGGCCCTTCTTCGGGCTGATGCTCGTGATCGTCGGTGGGACGAGCAGCGAGATCGAGTCCGAGACCGGCGCCGACCACATGCCGGCGTTGTTGAGGTACCGCACCCAGACCGTCTTGGCGCCGTTCGCCCCGGGCAGCTGCACCTTCGTCGAGGTCGCGTAGGGCACGACGGCCTCGGTGTCGAAGGTGCCGTCGGTGCTCAGTTGCATGGACACGACCCCGGTCTCGGCGTCGGACCCCGACAACGTCACCGTCGGCTTGACCTTGGTGGTCGACGCCGCACCACCGGCGATCGAGATCGTCCCGGTCGGGGCGCTGACGTCGGCCCAGAGCTGGACACCGCCCGATGTCATCCCCTGGTTGACCAGGACCAGACCCGCGTAGCCCGTGGCCGACGGGGTCACGGCGAGCGAGACGTCCTGCCCGGCGGCGCCGACCGGCCCGTTGACCGCACTGCTGCGGCCGAGGACTCCCACCCCCGGCTGCAGGAAGCTCAGCGCGAGGGTCTGACCGGCGAGCGGCACGGCCCGGTAGTACACCGGGACGCCCGCGTTCTGGTAGCTGTCGCGGATCGAGATCGGCAGCGTCGAGCCGGTCGACACGGTCTGGCCGCCCGACGACAAGGTCGACGAACCTTGGTAGAACCCGACCGTGTAGTTGCCGGTGCCGGCGAAGCGGTTCACCCGCGGGAAGTAGGTCTGCAGCGGCCGGACACCACTGTTGGAGTTGACCGCCACGAAGTCGGTCGTGGTGCTGGTGTACCCGGACGACGCGAGCACCGAGCTCTGGGCCGCGTCGTCGTAGAGGATCAGGTCGGAGTCGCTGCCGTCCTGCGGCCGCACGGCGACCGCGGACCAGTAGTTCCGCGTCGTCGTGGCGCTGTAGTTGTGCGCGACGTACGCCTGCGGCTGGTTCTTGCTGATGCCGTCGGTCAGCGGGTTGCGGAAGCCGTAGTCGATCGTGCCCTGGAACAACGCCGACAGAGCCGCCTGGGAGACGTCCTGGCCTCCCGCCGCCCGGCCGGCCCAGAAGCTCGCGAACGTGGTGGGCTTGTAGGTCCGCATGGTCGACCAGAAGTTCACCGCGGTGCGGTACCCGGGCCCGGAGATGTTGTCGAACGGGTACTTGGCCCCGTCGTTGAGGCTCGCGAGCGCCTGCACGACCCGGCCCTCGACCTGGTCACCGGCGTCGCCGCCGTCCCACGTGCGGTTGAAGTCGTCCGTGCCGCCGGTGCTGTAGGTGTAGAGCGTGTTGCCCCAGACCGACACGTCGGCCCAGTCGGCGTAGCCCTCGGTCCAGGCGCAGGTCGTCGAGCTGACACTGAACAGGTAGTGCGGGCTGCAGTTCGTGGTCGACGGGAACGTGCTGCCGTAGAGGTCGTACATCAGCTCGTGGTTGTACTCGTGGGTCGGGACGTCCTCGGAGTCCGGAGACGTCGCCCCGAGGTACACCCGGTCCGGGGTCCAGTTGCTCCCGCTCGCGTGGTCGGCCTGCCACATGACCTGCATCTGGCGGCAGCTGCTGCCGTACGGGCTCCAGCAGCCGACGTTGGGGTCGGTGCCGGAGTTCTGGTAGATCCAGTCGTAGGTGATGGCCGCCGTGTGGTACGCGTGGAGCGCGCGGCGCTGGGTGGTGTCGGCGGGCAGCAGCGTCCCGAAGTCGTAGGTGCCGCCGTCGGCGATGCTCACCGTGCCGGTCACGTACGCGTAGTCCGCACCGGCGTCGTTGACGACCTTCCACACCTTGTTCGTGTGCACGAACCGGACGTACACGGAGTTGGCCGTGCCGCCGCTCGCCCAGCACAGGGTGTAGCCGCCGGAGTTGTTCGCGAACTGGCTGGCGATCTGCGCGCCGCCGCGCCAGACCTGGATGACGGCCTTGGCCGTGCCGACGGTCGCGCCGCCGGCGTCGGTGAACGCCCAGGTGCCGGTCGCGCAGGTCGTGCCCGGCGCCGCTGCCGTCGCGGCGGACTGGGTCGCCGGCCGCGAGAGTGCCGGCAGCGGGGCCGAGGGCCGGTTCACCGCCAGCGGGGCGACCTTGGCCCTGGTCGCGACGACCGCGCCGTCGCCGGTCTTCGGGGCCAGGCCCTTGTGGGTGGTCGCCGCCGTGGCGCCGACGGTGAGGTGCACGGTGTCGGCGCCGACGTCGGTGCGGGTCTTGCCGACCACCGCGCTGGCCTTCGCCGTGAGCTCACCGAAACCCGTACGGACCGCCTTCACCGTGCGGGTGTAGGTCCGGCTCGCGCCGGGGGCGAGGTCGGTGGTGGCGAGGGTGGCGCGCTGGGCGGCGCCGGCCCCGTTGACCGCGGCCGTGGTCGCGGTGCCGTCGGCGAACGCCAGGGTGGACGGCAGGTCGACGGTGACCCTCGTGCCCGCCTCGGCGCGGCCGGCCCTCACCGTGACGGTGAGGGTGGCGGTCGCACCGAGTGCGGGGACCGACGAGAGCGTCGCGCCGACCCCGATGCAGGACAGGTCGTCGGACTTCTGCGTCAGCGACGGCGACAGCGTGCAGCCGGCGTCCGGGTTCGGTGCGGCCGACGCGGGCGCGCCCTTGGCGCCGCCGGACGACCCGAGCGGGTCGGCGGCGGCGGTGCTCGCGGTGGCGAGCCCCGCGGTGGTCACGAGGGTGGCGAGGACGGCGGTGGGGACCGCCCACCACCTCCTGCTGGACTGCTCGGTCATCTGGCCTCATTCGTCCGGTGGCGGTCGGCCGCCCGGGGTCCGGGCAGCGGAGGGATCGGCGGGAACCTCTCACCGGCTCGGACGCGGCCTCAAGGGATCGGGCTGGTCTTGGTCTGATCGGGCACTCACACGGCTCTGACATGCACGCTTTGGGCGAGTCGTCACGTGCGACCCGGGGTCCCGACCCGTCCGGGCGCCGTGCCGACGACGCTCAACGCGCACCCTCAGGCCCGTCGGTCACACTGGTCGGCGTGACCGTCCGTCTCCGGCCCGCCGTCCTGGTGGGTCTCGCGGCCCTGACGCTCACGGCGTGCGGGACGGCGGCCGCGGAGGCGCCGGACTGGCAGCCCAAGCCGGACGCCCCCTACGCGGCGGAGCCGGACGCCCCGACCCAGGCGGCACCCACGCCCGGCCAACCGAGCCCGTCGACCCCGCAGTCGCCCGGTCAGAGCCCGTCACCCGGACCGTCGACCACCGGGCCCGACCCCAGCGTGCTCGCCACGAACCTGACCCAGCCCTACGGCCTGGTCCTGCTGCCCGATGGCACCGGGCTGGTCGGTGAGCGCACGACCGGGCGCATCCTGCAGGTCCAGCCGGTCGCGGGGCAGCCGACCCCGGTGGTGGAGACCGTCCCCGGCCTCGACGCCACCGGCGACGGCGGCCTCATGGATCTCGCCATCGCCCCCACGTACGACGAGACGGGTCTGGTCTACGCCTACGTCACCACCGCCGCGGGCAACGCCGTGGTCACCTTCACCCTCGGCGGCCCGGTCACCACGGTGCTCTCCGGCATCCCGAAGGGGCCGACCGGCAACCTCGGGCGCATCGGCTTCGACCCGAACGGCGACCTGCTGGTCGCCACCGGCACCGCCGGGCAGCCCGTCACGGCGACTTCGCTGAACGGCAAACTGCTCCGGTACGACGACGTCGGGCGGGCCGCGGCCGACAACCCCACGGCCGGATCACCCGTCTACACCGAGGGTCTCGCCGGCGCCGAAGCCCTGTGCGCCGTGCCCGTCGACGACGCCGGACCGGTCGGCGCCACGGTCCTCATCGGGTCGGCGACCGACGGTGGACTCCGCACCGCCGATCCCGGCACGACGATCGGGGCCCCGATCGCGACCCTGCCGACGTCGTTCACCGGCCTCGGCGGCTGCGCGGTCCAGGGTCAGCAGGTGTTCGTGAGTTCCCTCGACGGGAAGGCGCTGCTGGCGGCCGACATCTCGGCCCCCACCCCCAGCTCCCTCGGCCTCAGCACGTTCAAGCCGACCGTCCGCGACACCTACGGCCGGTTGCGCACGGTGGTCCCGGCGCCTGACGGCTCGCTCTGGGTGACGACCTCGAACAAGGACGGCAAGGGCAAGCCCGTGGCCACCGACGACCGGGTCGTGAAGATCACGCCGTCCGGCGGGGGCGGCGGGGACTCCAAGGCCTGACCCGCCGCGGCGAGTTCCGTGTACTCCTGCGGCCTCAGGCCGCAGGAGTACACAGAATCCGGTCCTCTCAGAGGCCGAGGCGCTCGCGCAGGAGACGGTCGACGGCCTTGGGATCGGCCTTGCCGCGGGTGGCCTTCATGACCGGGCCCTTGAGACCGTTGATGGCGTTGGGGTTCGCCTCGACCTTGGCGACGATGTCGGGGTTGTCGGCGATCGCCTGGTCGATGATCGCGCCGAGCTCGTCGTCGTCGGACTCCAGTGCCAGCCCGCGGGCGGCGATGACGGTGTCGATGTCGTCGCCGGACTCGGCGACGCCGTCGAGCGCCTGCCGGGCGAGCGCGGTCGACAGCGTGCCGGCGGCGACCAGCGCCACGGCCCGCGCGACGTCACGCGGGGTCACGCCGAGCTCGCCGACCTCGACGCCCTTGGCGCCCGCCTGCTGGTTGAGGTAGCCCAGCCACCAGTTGCGGGCCTCCTCGACCGACGCGCCCGACTCGACGGTGTCGGCGACCAGTTCGACCGCTCCGATGTTGGTCAGCTTGGACAGGTCGTCCGCCGAGAGCCCTAGCGTCTCCCGCTGCCGGATCCGGCGCTCACGCGGCAGCTCGGGCAGCGACGCGCGCAGGTTGTCGATCCACGCGCGGTCGGGAGCCATCGGCACCAGGTCGGGGTCCGGGAAGTACCGGTAGTCGGTCGCCTCCTCCTTCGAGCGGCCGGCGCGGGTCGAGCCGTCGGTCTCGTTGAAGTGGCGGGTCTCCTGCTTGATCGTGCCGCCCTCGGACAGGATCGCTGCCTGGCGCACCATCTCCGAGCGCATGGCCCGAGCGACCGACCGCAGCGAGTTGACGTTCTTGGTCTCGGTGCGGGTGCCCCACCCGGAGCCGGGCAGGTTGAGCGAGATGTTGACGTCGCAGCGCAACGAGCCCTGCTCCATCTTCACGTCGGAGACGTCGAGGGTGCGCAGGATCTCGCGCAGTTCGGTGACGTACGCGCGGGCGACCTCGGGCGCGAGGGCGCCGGTGCCCGGCACGGGCTTGGTGACGATCTCGACCAGCGGGATGCCGGCGCGGTTGTAGTCGACGAGGCTGTGGTCGGCGCCGTGGATGCGCCCGGTGGCCCCACCGACGTGCGTGTTCTTGCCGGTGTCCTCCTCGAGGTGGACCCGTTCGATCTCGACCCGGTAGGTCTGGCCGTCGAGGTCGACGTCGACGTAACCGTCGGTGCACAACGGCTCGTCGTACTGCGAGATCTGGTAGTCCTTCGGCATGTCCGGATAGAAGTAGTTCTTGCGGGCGAAGCGGCACCACTCGGCGATGTCGCAGTGCAGCGCCAGGCCGATCTTGATCGTCGACTCGATCGCGACCTGGTTCGCCACCGGCAGCGATCCCGGCAGCGCCAGACACACCGGGCAGACGTGGGTGTTGGGCTCCGCACCGAACTCGGTCGAGCAACCGCAGAACATCTTCGACGTCGTGCCGAGTTCGACGTGGGTCTCGAGCCCGAAGACCGCCTCGTACACCTCGGCGACGTCGGACGGTTCACGGAAGGTCGTCATCGGGAAACCCCTTCTGCGCCGACGAGGGCCGGGGCGTTCGCGAGGATCGAGCCGTTGGCCGCGACGTACGCGGCCTCGAAGGTGGCGGCGACCCCGAAGCAGAGGTCGTCGGCGAGGGTCGGGGCCATGATCTGCAGCCCGCTCGGCAGCGGGACCCCCTCCTCGGTGCTGACGCCGTTGGGCACCGAGATGGCGGGCGTGCCCGCGAGCGACGCCGGCAGCGTGCAGAGGTCGTTGACGTACATGGCCATCGGGTCGGCCACCCGCTCACCGATCGGGAACGCGAGGCTCGGCGAGGTCGGGGAGACCAGCACGTCGGCCTGCTCGAACGCCGCGGCGAAGTCGCGCGCGATGAGCGTGCGGACCTTCTGCGCCTGGCCGTAGTACGCCTCGTAGTACCCCGAGGACAGCGCGTACGTGCCGAGGATGATCCGACGCTTGACCTCGGGCCCGAAGCCCGCCTCGCGGGTCAGGGCCATCATCTGCTCGGTGGTGTTGCTGCCGTCGTCGCCCACGCGCAGGCCGTACCGCACGCCGTCGAAGCGGGCGAGGTTGGAACTGCACTCGCTCGGCGCGATGAGGTAGTAGGCGGGCAGCGCGTACTCGAAGTGCGGGCAGTCGACCTCGACCACCGTGGCGCCGAGTTCGCGCAACGTCTCGACCGAGGCGTGGAAGGCGTCGAGCACGCCGGTCTGGTAGCCGCCGGTGCCACCGGTCAACTGCTTGACCACCCCGACCTTCGTCCCGCGCAGGTCGGCGCGGGCGGCGCCCTCGCGCGCGGCCGCTGCGGCCGCGAACCGGGTGTCGGGGATCGAGGTGGAGTCGAGCGGGTCGTGGCCCGCGATGACGTCGAACAGCAGCGCGGTGTCGAGCACGGTGCGCCCGAACGGCCCGGCCTGGTCGAGGCTGGAGGAGAAGGCGATGAGGCCGTAGCGCGACACCGCGCCGTAGGTCGGCTTGTGGCCGACGATGCCGGTGACGGCCGCGGGCTGGCGGATCGACCCGCCGGTGTCGGTGCCGATCGACAACGGCGCCTCGAACGCGGCGACGGCCGCGCTGGACCCGCCGCTCGACCCGCCCGGGATGCGGGAGAGGTCCCACGGGTTGTGGGTGGCGCCGTAGGCGGAGTTCTCGGTCGAGCTGCCCATGGCGAACTCGTCCATGTTCGTCTTGCCGAGCATCACCACGCCCGCGGCCTTGATCCGGGCGGTGATGGTCGCGTCGTACGGCGGGCGCCAGCCCTCGAGGATCTTCGAGCCCGAGGTGGTCGGCAGACCCTTGGTCACCACGACGTCCTTCATGGCGAGCGGGACACCGGCGAGCGGGCCGAGGTCCTCGCCGCGGCGGAGAGCGGCGTCGACCTCGCGGGCCGCGGCGAGCGCGCCGTCGTCGTCGACGTGCAGGAAGGCGTGGACGGCGCCGTCGACCTGGTGCACGCGGTGCAGGTGGGCCTCGGCGACGTCGACGGCGGTGACCTCACCGGTGGCGACGGCCTCGGCCGTCTTCGCGGCGGTCCAGCCGGTGATCGACGCGTGGTCGGGAACGGTCATCAGGCTTCCTCACCGACGATGCGGGGCACACGGAACCGGTCGTCCTCGACGTCCGGGGCGCCCGCCAGGGCGGCCTCGCGGTCGAGCGAGGGGACGTTGACGTCGGGTCGGTAGACGTTGACCAGGGGCACGGCGTGCGAGGTGCCCGGGACGTCGGGCGCCGCGACCTCGCCCACCCGGGCCACCGCGCCGAGGATGACGTCGAGCTGGCCCGCGAACAGGTCCAGTTCGGCGTCGGTCACCTCGAGCCGGGCGAGGGAGGCGAGGGTGGCGACCTCGTCGCGGGTGACCCGCGCGGTGGTCTGTTCGTCAGCTGGCACGTCTGCCGAGTCTAGGAGGTCGCCCCGACCCGGTTCCGGGCCTGGCGAGGTGGCGAACCTGGGAGCAGGCTCACGACCGCCTCACCCCCGTTACCTCGCCGTCACCCCGGTCCGTGACACTCCTGTTCCGTGTCGTTCCTGCTCCGCCTCGTCCTCCCCGACCGCCCCGGCGCGCTCGGGGCCGTCGCGACGGCTCTGGGCGGGGTGCAGGCGGACATCCTCTCCGTCGACATCGTCGAACGCACCCACGACGGCCGCGTCACCGACGACATCGTCATCGACCTGCCGAGCGACCGGCTCCCGGACAGCCTGATCACCGCGGCCGGATCGGTGACCGGCGTGCGCGTCGAGTCCATCCGCCCGTACGCCGGCCGGATCGACCCTCACCGTGAGCTCGAGCTGCTCGACGCCCTCGCCGCCCAGCCGTCCGACGCCCTGCAGCTGCTGGTCGACGGCGTGGCCCGGATCTTCCGCGCCGGCTGGGCCGTGGCGCTGCAGCCGGGCTCCCCCACCCACCTCGCGCACGTGATCGCCGCCAGCTCCGCCGCGCCCGAGGTCGAGGACCTGCCCACCCCGTGGTGGCCGCCGCACCCCGCCCGGGTGCTGGAGATCGGCGACGACGGCGGCGGCTGGGCGCCCCAGAACTGGTCGACGCTCGCCACCGAGCTCGCCGTCTGCCCGCTCGGCCACGACGCCCTGCTGGTCGGGCGTCCGGCGCTGCGCTGGCTGCCCTCGGAGCTGGTGCGCCTGCAGCACCTCGCCGCCATCGCGGCGACGGTCGCCACGCTCCACTGAGCTGAGCCGCCTCCCCGGGTTTCACGCGTGTCGTCTGGACCCAGCGCACGCGGCGGACGCGCTGATGCCCACGGCCGGGCAGCCCGAGGTCACGGACGGCGGAAGGGCCGCCCCGACGGTGTCGGGACGGCCCTTCCGGTCGTGCGGGTACCTCACGCTTCGGAGCGGGCCTCGGCGGCTTCCTTCGCGGCACGCTCACCCAAGGCCTTGGCGCGGGCGGCCTGACGCTCGGCGACGACGCGGTAGGCGTCGGCGGCGAAGTCGGGGTCGAGCGGCTTGCTGTCCACCTTCGTGACCGGGTGGCGGGCGTCGATGTAGGCGCCGAGCTCCGGGCCGGACGTCCACGACGTGATGAGGCAGTAGCGCGGACGCTCGGTGTTGGGGTGCCACACCGCGTGCCACAGCCGCTGGGTGTCGATGACGACCTGGGTGCCGGCCGGCAGCGGGATGCGGGTCTCGGTCGAGGGGTCCTCGCGGTCCTCGCGCAGGATCATCACGGCGTCGGGGTCGTCGGTGAGGTTGAAGAACCCCCGCACGATCCAGCCGGTGCCCTCGGGGTTGAGGCGGTTGTTGTCGTCGCGGTGCAGGTTGTAGATGCAGTCGCTGTAGGAGTTCGGCTGCAGCTCGATGACCCGGCAGCGACCGACGTTCGCGCCGGGCTCCTGGGCGCGGGCGGTGAGGCGCGGCGCGAGCGCGACGTTCTTCTCGACCCAGACGCCGTCCTTGTCGGTCTTCGGCGGCGTGTGGTTCCAGAATCCGTTGCACTCCATGTCGCCGTACGCCGACGCGAGCGGCGCGAACCGGGTGTCACCCGAGGACTTCCAGTCGACGTACTCGATGTCGAGCCACTCCTGCGGGTCCTGGCTCTGGTCGTAGCGGTCGAGCACCACGTAGCCGGTGTCCTCGAAGACGGGGAGCTTGATGTAGTCGTCAGCCATGAGCTGGGGTGGATCCTCTCCGATGTGCCGTGATCGTCTTGTGACCTCGCGGGCCACCCTAGCCGTCGGACCCACGAACTCCCCTCAGGCTCGGGGCGTCGCCCGGGGCGCGGAAGGTCGGGGTCACCCCTCGCGGAACCACGCGGGGACGTGCGGACAGGAACGGGTGTGAGCGCGACGCCGAACGGACGGTCCGACGAGGACACCTGGCGCACCGCCGACGGCGCGACCGCCCTCGGGGCCCTGTTCGACCGCCACGCCGACCGGGTGCACGGCCACTGTCTGCGCCAGCTCGGGTCGGTCGCCGACGCCGAGGACGCGACGGCCGCCACCTTCCTCACCGCCTGGCGACGGCGGGCGGACCTGCGCTTCGTCGACGGCTCCGCCCTGCCCTGGTTGCTCGTGACCGCGACCAACACCTGCCGCAACCTCGCCCGGGCGCGTCGGCGCCACCGCGCCTGGCTGGACCGACTGCCCCGGCCCGACGTGGAGCCGGACCCCGCCGAGGCCGCGGCGCTGCGGCTCGACGCCGCGGGCTCCGGGGTCGTACGGGCGTTCCGCTCGCTCGGCACCGACGCGCAGGTCGTCCTCACGCTCTGCGACATCGAGGGACTGGGCTACGAGCAGGCCGCCCGGGTGCTCGGGGTGCCGGTCGGCACCGTCCGCTCCCGGTTGTCGCGCGCCCGTGAATGGCTGCGCCACGCCCTCGCCGCCACCACCCCACCCCTCTCGGAGGAGGTCCGACCATGATGCTCGACCGCCCGGACGACACCCTGCGCGAACCGTTCCGGTCCGCGCTCCACGACCTGCTCACCGAGTACGCCGACGAGCCCCCGCTCGCCCACCGGCCGCCGCGGAACGCGCGCCGACCGCTGTCGGCCGGCGCCCTGCTCACGGCCGGAGCCGCCGCGGCTCTCGCCGCGTGGTTCGCCCTCGCGCCGTCCGACGGTGGGCGGACGGTCGGTCCGGCGGCCTCGACGAGCGCCGCGTCGAGCGGTGCCGTCCCGAGCACGGCTCCGCCCGCCGACCTGGTCGGCACCACCCCGCAGGTCGTGGTCGCGACGTTGGTCTCGCTGCTGCCCCCGGGCACGGTGTCCGGCGCCCGGGGTGGCTCGGCCGGCGGTCAGGAGTACGGCTCGGTGGTCTTCGACGACGGGCGGGGCGCCGCACTGGTGTCGATCCTGGTCGCACCCGCCGCGCAGTCGCCGTGCGGTCTGGGCGGCGGCATCACGTGCACCGCCCGGCCGGACGGGTCCCTGATGTGGTCGACCTACGACTTCGAGTACCCGCAGCAGCAGCGCGGCGCGATGGAACGGTCGGTGATCCTGGTCCGCGACGGCATGATGCTGCAGCTCCAGGAGTGGAACGCGCCCACCGAGAAGGACTCGGCCACCACCCGGGAGGCGCCCCCGCTCGACGAGACCCAGGTGTTGGCGCTGCTGGACGACCCGGCGTGGGCGCTGCAGGTCCCCGCCACCGCCGCGGCCTCGGCCTCGCCGTACTTCACCCCGACCCGCCCGCCCGGCGGCTGAGTCGCTGGGTCGGCCGGCGGGTCCGGCCCGGTGCCGGGGCTAGCCGGGCGCGCCCGGCGCGGAACCCGCTTCGGAGGGGTCGGCCTCCGGCCCGGCACCCGCCCCGTCCGGCCCGGCCTGCGCGACGGCGCGGGCGGCGTCGGGCCCCTCGGCCAGCAGGACGTCGAGGCCGTCCTCGTCCAGGACGGGGACCTTGGCGGCGATCGCCTTCTCGTACTTGGTGCCGGGGTTGTCGCCGACGACGACGAAGGAGGTCTTCTTCGACACCGACCCCGAGCTCTTCGCGCCGCGGGAGGTCAGGGCCTCGACGGCCTGGTCGCGGCTGTAGCGGGCGAGGGTGCCGGTGACGACGACCGACAGACCGTCGAGCGGCCGGGGGCCTTCCGCCTCCCCCGCGACGTCGGCGAAGTTGACGCCCGCCTGCCGCCACTTCTGCACGATCTCGGCGTGCCAGTCGACCGAGAGCCACGACTTCAACGCCTCGGCGATGACTGGCCCGACGCCGTCGACCGCGGCGAGTTCCTCGACCGGCGCGGCCTCGATGCGGTCCATCGAGCGCAGCTCACGGGCCAGGGCCTGCGAGGCCGTGGGGCCGACGTGGCGGATGGAGAGCGCGACCAACGCCCGCCACAACGGACGGGTCCTGGCCGTCTCGAGCCCCCGCAGCAGCAGTTCGCCACGGGCCCCGAGCACCCGGCCGGCGGCACCGGCCTTCTTCTCCGCCGCCGAGGGCGCCCGCGTGAAGAAGTCGACCCCGAGCAGGTCGGCCTCGGTGACCGTGAACAGGTCGCCTTCGTCGTCGACCAGGTGGTGCTCGAGCAACGCCTGGCAGGCCTCGTAGCCCAGGCCGTCGATGTCGAACGCGCCCCGACCCGCGACGTGGAACAACCGCTCCAGCAGTTGCGCCGGGCAGGAACGGGTGTTGGGGCAACGGATGTCGAGGTCGCCCTCGCGCTCGTAGGCCAGCACGGTGCCGCAGCGCGGGCACTTCGTCGGCGCCTTCCACTTCCGCAGCCCCTTCGGGCGCAGACCCAGCACCGGCCCGACGATCTCCGGGATGACGTCGCCGGCCTTGCGCAGCACCACGGTGTCGCCGGGGCGGACGTCCTTGCGCGCGACCTCCGTTGCATTGTGCAACGTGGCGCGCTCGACGGTGGAACCTGCGACCAGCACGGGGGTCATGACGCCGAACGGGGTCACCCGGCCGGTGCGGCCGACGTTGACCTCGATCCGCAGCAGCTCGGTGTTGACCTCCTCGGGCGGGAACTTGAAGGCGATCGCCCACCGCGGTGCCCGCGAGGTCGAACCGAGTCGACGCTGCAACCCGAGATCGTCGACCTTGACCACCACACCGTCGATCTCGTGCTCGGCCACGTCGTGGCGGTGCTCGCCGGTGTGCGTGATGTAGGCCTGCACGCCGGCCAGGTCCTCGACCACGCGGAACGCCGGTGAGGTGGGCAGTCCCCAGCCCCGGAGCTGCTCGTACCAGCCCGACTGCGAGGCGGGGGTCGGCCCACCCTCGACCGCCCCGACGCCGTGCACGACCATCGACAGCGACCGCGAGGCCGTCACCCGCGGGTCCTTCTGCCGCAGCGACCCCGCCGCCGCGTTGCGGGGGTTGGCGAAGGTCGGCTTGCCCGCCTCGACCAGCGACGCGTTGAGGGCCTCGAACGCGACGACCGGGAAGTACACCTCGCCGCGGACCTCGAGCAGCGACGGGACGTCCCCGCCCGTCAGGCGGTGCGGGATCGCGGCGATGGTCCGCACGTTGCCCGTGACGTCCTCGCCGGTGCGGCCGTCGCCACGGGTGGCGGCGGTGACGAGCCGGCCCTCGCGGTACACCAGGTCGATGGCCAGGCCGTCGACCTTGAGCTCGCAGAGGTAGGACGGCACGGTGCCGGCATCGCGTTCGACCCGCTGCGCCCAGGCCGCGAGGTCGGCGTCGGTGAACACGTTGTCGAGGCTCAGCAGCCGCTGGACGTGCTCGACCGGCGCGAACGTCGTCGAGAACCCGCCCGCGACCTTCTGGGTCGGCGAGTCCGGCGTGCGCAGCGACGGGTACTGCTCCTCGAGCGCCTCGAGCCGGCGCATCCGGGTGTCGTAGTCGATGTCACTGCTCGTCGGCTGGTCCAGCACGTAATAGCGGTAGCTGTCCTCGTCCAGCTTCTCCGCCAGGTGCTGGTGTTCGGCCCGCGCCTCGGCCGGGACCTCGCGGGCCGCGGCCACCTCGTCGCTCACGCCGTTCACGCTAGCGAGGGGGTCCGACAGTCCACCGGCTCGACCGGCTCGACCGGCTCGACCGGCTCGACCGGCTCGACCGGCTCGACCGGCTCGACCAGCGCGGTGTCAGGCGCCGGGTGACGGCGCCACGCTCGGGTCCGCGTCCGCCGACGGCACGACCGACGACGTCGGCGCGACCGTGGTGGTCGCCGCCGAGGTGGACGCCGTGGGCGTCGGGCAGCCGCTCGGGACGGGCGTGGCGGTCCCGGTCGACGTCGCGCTGCTGCTCGGTGAGGTGGTCGAGGTCGGCGACGGGGTCGGGCAGGTCGGGGTGGTCGTCGTCGTCGTCGGGGCCGGGGTGGTCGGGCGGGTCGTCGTCGGGGTGGTCGTCGGTGTCCCGGCCCGGGTCGGCGTGGCGGCGGGCCGCGGGGCGGACGGGGTCCCGGACGGCGTGGGCGAGACCGCGGGCGGCGCGGCGGGCGACGGTGAGGTCGTGGTCACCGGCCGGTGGGCGTAGGCGGCGTCGAGCGCGAGGACGGTCGCGACGTAGCTGTCGAGGTGGTTGTAGCCGAACACCGCGACCCGACGCCCGGCGTCGGTGCGCAGGTCCTGGTCGTAGCGGCAGAGGTAGTCGCCGGTCGTCGCCGCGGCGTCGACGATGTTGAACGGGTCGGCCTTGCCGTCGCCGTTGCCGTCCAGGCCGCGCAGCGCCCACGTGCTCGGGATGAACTGCATCGGGCCGACGGCCCGGTCGAAGGTCTTGTCGCCGTCCAGCCGACCGCCGTCGGTGTCGGCGATCCGGGCGTTGCCGTCGGTGCCGTCGAGGACCGGCCCGATGACGTGCGGGAGGTCCTGGCCGTCGGCGTAGAGGCGGGCGCCGGCGTGGGTGCCGTGGCCGGACTCCACCGCCCCGATCGCCGCGACCAGGGTCCACGCCAGGTGGCACGAGGGCCGGGTCGCCGCCTGCAGGGCCGCCGCCTCCCGGTACGCCTCCAGCGCCACGATCGGGATGCCCTGCGCGGCGAGCGCCGTGACCGCCGGTCCGCTCGGGGCCGCGGTGGCGCCCGGCGTCGGGGTCCGGGTCGCGTGGGGGTTCGTGCTCACGTCGCCCGGCAGGTCGAGGGCGTCGTCCGCGGCGCTGCCCAGCAGGGGGGCAGCCACGGCGACCGGCTGGGGCGTCACCGTCGACGGTGCCTGCGCCACCGGCCGGGCCGCGCTCGGTCCGGGCGCGAACGTCGCCGCGCCGGCGAGGGCCGCGATGACGGCGAGCCCGGCGAGGCCGGACACCCGGTGACGGCGGGAGGTGACGAACTCGGGCAGCGGCACGGCGGTGGGCACGGCAGGGACCTCGTGGACTTCAGGGAACTGACGACGGTGGCGGTTCCCCCCGACACTAGGTGTGTTCCGCGGTCACCGCCCGTCGGTCACCGGGTCGTCACCCGATCGACGCCGTCAGGACAGTTCGGCTGCCGCCCGGCCGACGTCGCGCAGCACGCCCATGACCGCCCGGGCGTACGCGGGGGTCGCGCCCGCCATGCCGCACGCGGGGGTCGGGACGACGACGTCGGCGAGCTGCCCCGCGGGGAACCCGAGGCGGGACCACCAGGCGGTGAGCCGGTCGCGGGTGGCGGCGAACGTCGGCGGCTCGTCACCCGTCGAGGCGACGACGCCGAGCAACACCCCGACGCCGGCGTCGACGGCCGCGCCCAGCGCGTCGGTCGTGGCGGTGTCGACGGTTGCGAGGTCGACCGCGACCGCGGTGGCGCCGGCCTCGACGAACAGGTCGACCGGTGGGGCGTCGGCACAGCAGTGCACCACCCGGTCCGTCGGCAACGCCGTGAGCACCCCACCCAGCGTGTCCCGCACGACGGCCCGGTCGACGTGGCGCACGGTGCCCCACCCGGACGCGGTCGGCAGCGTGCCCGCGAGCACCCCCGGCAGCGACGGCTCATCGAGCTGACCGACCAGCGTGGCCGCGGGCATGCGGGCGGCGAGGTCGGCGGTGAGGACGCGCAGCCCCTCGGCGAGCGACTCGGCGAGGTCGCGGGTGGCGCCGTGGTCGGTGACCACCCGGTGCCCGTTCGGCAGTTCGAGTCCCGCGGCGAGCGTCCACGGCCCCGCGGCCGCGAACTTGAAGGCGCCGTCGAACCGCGACGCGAGTTCGGCGACCGCGTCGAGATCGCGGGCGAGCAGGTCGCGGGCGCGGCGCAGGTCGCGGCCCGGGCGTCCCGCGATCCGCCACCCCGAGGGCACGAGTTCGACCGGTAGGTCGACGAGCACCGCGGCGGTGCGGCCGATGACGTCCGCGCCCGGACCGCGCGCCGGCAACTCGGGCAGGTAGGGCAGGTCCGGGACCTCGCCGAGCACGGTGCGCAGCGCCTCGGTGGCGTCGGTGCCGGGCAGGGAGCCGAGCCCGCTGGCGGCCCCCCGGGGCCAGGGCCGGGTGGTCACGCGGGCAGTCCGGCCGGCACCGCGGCGGTGATGGTGGCGCTGCCCAGCACGGTGGTGTCGGTGGGCTCGTCGTAGAAGACGGCCGCCTGCCCCGCGGCGACACCGCGGACGGGGACGTCCGGCACGATCTCGACCAGGTCGTCGCGCAAGGTGACCGTTGCAGGCGACACCATTCCGTGCGCTCGCAGCTGGACGCGGGTCCGGAACGAGTCGCTGGGCGCACCGCCGCGACCCCACACGGCCCGATCCGCCGTCACCACGGCGACGTCGAGAAGTTCGCGCCGCCCCACGACGACCGTCCGGTCGACCGGGCGCAACCCCAGCACGTAACGGGGTTCCCCGCCCGGAGCCGAGCGGTCGAGCGCCAGACCGCGCCGCTGGCCGATGGTGAACCCGTGGGTGCCGCGGTGCGATCCCACGACCTCGCCGGACTCGGCGTCGACGATCTCGCCGGGCGCCTCACCGAGCCGGCGGGCGAGGAAGCCGCGGGTGTCGCCGTCGGCGATGAAGCAGATGTCGTGGGAGTCGGGCTTGTCGGCGACGGCGAGCCCGCGCGCGGCCGCCTCGGCCCGGACCTGGTCCTTGGTGGAGTCGCCGAGCGGGAAGTGCGCGCGTGACAACTGCTGCACCGTGCACACCGCCAGCACGTACGACTGGTCCTTGGCGGCGTCGGCCGAACGCGAGAGCACGGCGTCGTGGACGCGGGCGTGGTGGCCCGTGACCACACCGTCGAACCCGAGGGCGACCGCGCGGTCGAGCACCGCAGCGAACTTGATCTTCTCGTTGCACCGCAGGCACGGGTTGGGCGTGCGGCCCGCCTCGTACTCGGCGACGAAGTCCTCGACGACGTCCGCGGCGAAGCGTTCGGCCATGTCCCACACGTAGAAGGGGATCCCGATGACGTCGGCGGCGCGGCGGGCGTCGCGGGCGTCCTCGAGCGTGCAGCAGCCCCGGGCCCCGTTGCGGGACGCCGCGGGCGAGGGTGAGAGCGCGAGGTGCACGCCGGTGACGTCGTGACCGGCCTCGGCGGCGCGGGCGGCGGCGACGGCGGAGTCGACCCCGCCGCTCATGGCGGCGAGCAGCCTCACGGCGCGGCCGCCATGGTCGCCGCGGCCTTGCGCGCCCGCTCGACCGCCGGCCCGATGGCTGCGACCGCGGCGTCGACGTCGGACTCGGTCGAGGTGTGGCCGAGCGAGAACCGCACCGAACCGCGGGCGACCTCCCGCGAGGCGCCGAGCGCGAGCAGGACGGCGGACGGTTCGCTGACGCCCGCGTTGCAGGCGGACCCGGTCGAGCACTCCACGCCCACGGCGTCGAGCAGCATGAGCACGGCGTCGCCCTCGCAGCCCGGGAACGACACGTGCAGCAGACCAGGCAGACGCTGGGTGGGGTGGCCGTTGACCACGAGGTCGGGGACCTCGGACCGTAGGCCCGCGAGCAGCCGCGACCGCAACGACTCCAACCGCCGGGACAGCGCATCACGCTCGGCGACCGCGGCGGTGACGGCGGCGGCGAACCCGACGATCGCGGCCACGTCGAGGGTTCCCGAGCGGACGTCACGTTCCTGACCGCCCCCGTGCAGCAGCGGCTCGCAGTCGAGGTCACGGCGCAGCACCAGTGCACCGACCCCGCACGGTCCGCCGAGCTTGTGGCCGGTCACGGCCATGGCGTCGACCCCGGACGCGGCGAACGACACCGGCAGGGTGGCGAGCGCCTGCACGGCGTCGGTGTGGACGAGAACGCCCCGCTCGTGAGCGAGGGCGGCGAGCTCGGCGACCGGCGAGACGGTGCCGATCTCGTTGTTCGCCCACATGACCGACACCAGGGCGACGTCGGTGGTGTCGGGGCCGAGCGCGGTGTCGAGGGCCTCGGGGGTGATCACGCCGTACGGGTCGGCCTCGACGGTGACGAACTTCGCGCCCTCGTGCGCGGCGAGCCAGTGCGCGGCATCGTGCACCGCGTGGTGCTCGGTGCTGCCGGTGAGGACCCGCACGCGGGCGGGATCGGCGGCCCGGCGAGCCCAGAACAGGCCCTTGACGGCGAGGTTGTCGGACTCGGTGCCCCCGGACGTGAACACGATCTCCGACGGCCGGGCGTCGAGTGCCTCGGCGACCGCCTCCCGCGACTCCTCCACCCGCCGGCGCGCCCGGCGACCCGCGGCGTGCAGCGCGGACGCGTTGCCGGTGTCGGCCTGGGCCTCGGCGACGGCGGCGATCACGTCGGGACGCACGGGTGTGGTCGCTGCGTGGTCGAGGTAGGCGTACTCGGTGACTGGCATGGCGCCGTTCAGCTTACGGACCGCGCGGGCCGCAACCGGCGCGCCGCGAGCGCGCCGAGCAGGGCCACCCCGGCCATGGCCAGGTCGACGACGGTGAACGCGGCGCCGTACCCGAGCGCACCACCCGCGGCCAGTGCGACGAGGATCCCGCCGAAGCCGGTCGCGAGCGCGGCCCCCACGGCGTCGCACAACTGCATCGACGAGGAGTCCCGGCCGCGGTCCGCGTCGGTGGTGAAGCGCAGCAGCAGCACCGACACCGCGGTGATGCCGAGCCCGACACCGAGTCCGGCGACGCCCTGCGCGGCGACGGCGATCCACGGCCAGACGGAGGGGTGCGCCACCGTGGCCATCCCGGCCGCACCGACGGCGATGCAGAGCAGGCCGCCCTGCATGAGCCGCACCCGCTGCGTCACCGTCCAGCGCTCGCGGCCCTGGATCCACGAGCCGAGCGCCCACGTGAGCGAGCCGCAGGTCAGCGGGATGCCCGCCTCCAGTGGGGAGAACCCGTGCTGGGTCTGCAGGGTCAGCGGGACCAGGGCGTCGAGCCCGAAGAACGCGCCGGCGAGCACGCCGCGCATCACCACCGGCCCGGACACGCCCGGTGCGAGCTTCCACCACCCGGTCGGCAGCAACCCGAGCAACGCCACCACGACGACCACCACGCCGCCGACCGCGAGCGGCACGGCCGCGCCGATGTCGACGTGGCCCGCCTGCTGGAACAGCGCGACCCCCGCGGCGACCACGAACGCCAGCACCAGACGCGCCTTGACCGGCGGGGCGTCGGCACGGCCACCACCGGCCAGACCGCGCAGGGCCGGCACGAGCAGGACGCCCGCGACGATCACGAACGGCGCGATCCCCCAGAACACCCAGCGCCACCCGACGGTCTGGGTCAACGCCCCCGACACCACCGGGCCGATGAGGGACGGCACCACCCAGGCCGACGAGATCGCGGCCATCATCTTCGGCTGCAGCGCGGTCGGGTAGTGCGAACCGATGACGACGTAGAGCGCGGTGATCATCATGCCGCCGCTCACGCCCTGGATCACGCGGCCGAGCACGAGCACCTCGAGGTCGACGGCGGCGCCCGCCACGACCAGACCGACGCAGAACCCGATCAGGCCGGCGACGAGCGGCACACGTGGCCCCCGCCGGTCCGACAGGCCGCCGCCCGCGACCATCCCGACCATGTTGGCCACGAGGAAACCGGTGAACAGCCAGCCGTAGCCGGCGACACCGTCGACGCCCTTCGCCGCGGACGGCAGGGCCGTGGCGACGGCCATCCCCTCGAACGCGACCAGCGTGATCGTGATGACGATGCCGAGGGTGGTGGTGCGGTACCGGCCGGCGAGGATCGAAGGGGCGGTGCCGCCGTCCTGCTCGACCGGGGCGTCGTCGACCCGGGTCACTCCCCCAGTGTCCACACCGGCCGGGGCGGCCCAGCACCCCGGGACGCCAGCACTCCGAGACGGCAGAGCACACCGGGACAGCAGAGGACCCCGGGACAGCAGAGGACCCCGGGCGGATCGCCCGGGGTCCTCTGGTGGAGCGTCGTGGAACTACTTGCGCTTGTCGATCTCGTCGGTGAGCTGCGGCGCGACGTCGAACAGGTCGCCGACGATGCCGTAGTCGGCGAGCTCGAAGATCGGCGCCTCCGGGTCCTTGTTGATCGCGACGATGGTCTTGCTCGTCTGCATCCCGGCGCGGTGCTGGATCGCACCGGAGATGCCGACCGCGATGTAGAGCTGCGGCGACACCGTGACACCGGTCTGGCCGACCTGGCTGGTGTGCGGGTACCAGCCGGCGTCGGTGGCGGCGCGCGAGGCACCGACCGCGCCACCGAGGGAGTCGGCGAGCTTCTCGACGATCGCGAAGTTGTCGGCGCCACCCATGCCACGACCGCCGGACACGACGATCGCGGCGTCGGCGAGGGCCGGACGCGAGGAGGTCTCCTCGACGACGCGGTCGACGACCTTGGCCTTCTTGGCCGAGTCACTCACGGTGAACTCGACCGGCACGACCTCGCCCGCACCCGACGACGCCTCGGCCGCGACCGAGTTGGCGCGCAGCGTGATGATCGGCGTGCCGCGGGTGACCTTGCTCTGCGTGGTGATGGCACCACCGAAGATCGACTGGGTGGCGGTGCCGTCGGCCTCGACGCCCACGGCGTCGGTGAGGATGCCGCTGCCGGTCTTGATGGCGAGCCGGCCCGCGATCTCCTTGCCCTCGGGGCTGGAGGCCACGAGGACCGCGACCGGGGAGGCCTGCGCGACGACGGCGGCGAGCGCCTCGGCCTTGGGAGCGACGAGGTAGCCGTCGACGTCGTCGGACTCGGCGACGTAGACCTTCGCCGCGCCGTAGTCGGCGAGGACGTCCTTGACCTTGTCCGCGGTGCCGGGCGCGCCGATCACGACGGCCGAGGGCTCGCCCAGCGCACGGGCGGCGGTGAGCAGTTCGAAGGTCGCCTTGCCGACGGTGCCCTCGGCACTGACGTCGGCGAGAACCAGTACTTCAGCCATGTGTGCTGTCTCCTCTTCCCGGCCTGCTCAGACGATCTTCTTGGTCACGAGGTACTCGGCGATCTTGGTGCCGCCGTCGCCCTCGTCCTTCACGGCCTGACCGGCCTGGCGCGGGGGCGCGTTCTCGAACGTCGCCACCTGGCTGGTCGCGTTCTCCAGCCCGGTGTCGTCGAGGCCGAGGTCGGCGGCCGACACGGTCGTGACCGGCTTGGACTTGGCGGCCATGATCCCCTTGAAGCTGGGGTAGCGGGGGTCGTTGATCTTCTCGACGACGCTGACGACCGCGGGGGTCTGGGCCTCGACGACGGTGTAGCCGCCGACGCCCTGACGCTCGATGCGGACCGTGTCGCCGTCGACCTCGACCTTGCGGGCGAGGGACAGCTGGGCGACGTCGAGTTCCTCGGCGAGCATCGCCGGCAGGATCGACAGCCGCGAGTCGGTCGCCTCGGAGCCCGCGATGACGACGTCCCACTCGATGGTGCCGAGCGCCTTGGCGATCGCCTTGGTGGTCTGGACGACGCAGGCGCCGTGCAGCGCCGGGTCGGTGATCAGCAACGCCTTGTCCGCGCCCATCGACAGCGCCTTGCGGACCGATTCCAGCGCGCGCTCGGGACCCATCGACACGATGGTCACCTCGCCGCCGTGGGCCTCCTTGAGGCGCAGGCCCTCCTCGATCGCGTACTCGTCGATCTCGTTGATGACGGCCTCGACCCCGTCGCGGTCGAGCGTCTTGTCCGAGTCGGACAGGGTGCGCTCGGCCCAGGTGTCGGGGACCTGCTTGACCAGGACTGCGATGTTCACAGCGTTCCTCTCGTGGAGTGCTCGGATCGCGACGGCTCTGTTACAACCGGATGTCACCCCATCGTGCCGTTGTTACTGGCGAGTAGCAAACGTCAGGCGCCCGGATCCTCCGTGACACCACTCACCAGGTCGCGGGGCTCGGCCCCGAACCGCCGGTACAGCGCCCCGAGGACGAGTCCGACCGCGGGCACCGCACACACGACGCACAGCAGCAGCATGAGGCCGGCGAGGTCGGTGTGCGCGTCGTCGGCGTCGTCGACGAAGAGCGCACGGGTGCCCACCGCGCCGCCGGTGCAGGCCACCGAGACCGACCCGCTCACCGGCGCGACGAACTTCCCGACCGCGTGCGTCGCCCGGCTGTCCGCGGCCTCGGCGGTGACCGGCAGGGGCATCGTGGCGCCGGCGGCCGTGGTGAGGGTGCAGGAGAGCTGGGCGGCGGCCGGGACCGCACCCGGGCCGTCGACGGTCGAGAGCAGGTAGTCCTGGCCCGCGGTGAGCCGGACGGCCGCGGGCGGCGTCGGGTTGCGGTCGTAGCTGTGCTCGCCCTGCCCCGAGCGCACCAGGTAGCCCAGCCCGAACACGATCGCGAGCGCCAGCAGGGCGACACCGACCAGGCCCGCGTAGCTGCGGCGCGGGCGGGGTTCGACCGGCGGTGGCGGGATCGGCACGGGGCTGATCCGCACGGTCCGGGGCACGCACGCATCGTCGCACGCGCCGGTGGTGTCGTCGTGGCACGCTCACCGCCGTGACACGGGTCCCGGAGTCCGCCGTCCGCACGGCCGTCGCGGCGTACGCCGACCGTTGGCACCGCGGCCTGCCCACGGCCCACCAGGTGACGTCGCCGCTGGGCGCCTGGCTGGTGCTGGCGCTCGCCGCGCCGCTGACCTCGGGCCGCGACCGGGCGGACGTCGAGGCGGCGCTCGGACTTCCCGCGGACGAGGCGTCCGTCGCCGCCGGCGCGCTGCTGGACGCCGCACCCGAGGCCGTCGCCGCGGCCGCCGCCTTCTGGTGCCGACCCGAGGTGCTGGACGGGTGGACGCCGACGTGGCCCGAGGCCGTGGCCACGGGCCCGGTCCCGGACCAGGCCGCGGCGGATGCCTGGACGCGCGAGCACACCCTCGGCCTGCTGTCGCGGTTCCCCGTCGAACTGTCGCCGCTGACGATGTTCGTGCTCTGCTCGGCGATCGCTACGCGGGTGCGGTGGCGGGTGCCGTTCCAGGTCGGGGAGCCGTTCGGGGGTTGGACCGTGCCCACCCTGACGGCCGCGGGCGGAGCCGCAGGTGCCGGGATGATCGTCGGGTCCCGGATCGGTGATCTCGCGGTCTGGACAGCGTCCACGGACGACGGCCTCGACGTCACGTCCGTCGTCGCCGATCCGGCGGTGCCCGCGGCCGACGTCCTGGCCGTCGCGCACGAGGTCGCGGTGTCGGTCACCACCGATCCGGGTCACACGCCGCGACGTCGTTCACTGTTCGACCTGCCCCTGGGGGCGACCGACCGGTGGGAGCTCACCGAGCACGTCGGGCCGCACCCCCGCTCGGAACGGGTCACCGCCCGGCTGCCCGCCTGGGAGGCCGGGTCCACGCACGCCCTGCTCGCCGACCCGGGCACGGGCTTCGGGGCGATCGGCCGCGCCCTGGCGGCGCGCACGGGCGGTCCGGAGGTCGACGCGGTCCAGGCCGCTCTCGCCCGGTTCGGCCGTGAGGGGTTCGAGGCCGCGGCCGTGACGGCGGTGGCCGGGCGCGCGGCCGCCTCCGGCAGGGAGGACGGACCACAGCGGCACGCGACGTTGCTCTTCGGCCACCCGTACGCGGTGGTGGCCACGGCGGGCGGCTGGCGTCAGGAGGACCTGCACAGCCCGTGGTTCGGGATGCCGGTGTTCGCCGCGTGGGTCTCCCGGGCGTCGGACCCGGCGGACGTGACGACCGGTTAACCTCCCCGCCGTGCGCGTGACGATGCCGTCGTGGGAGTTCCCACCCCTGGTGGTGGGCGGGCTCGGCCGGCACGTCGACGGCTTGTCCCGTGCGCTCGCGGCCGGCGGGACCTCGGTCGAGGTGGTCACCCGCGGGGCACCCGAGGTGCCCGCGCAGGAGACCCGCGACAAGGTCGAGGTGCTCCGCGCCCGGGCCGACGAGATCGAGGTCGGCTTCGCGGTGGAGTCGCTGCTGGCGTGGGCGTCCTCGGCCGACCACGCGTTGCTGCGCGCGGCCCTGCCGCGGGTGCTCGCGAACCCGCCCGACGTCGTGCACGCCCACGACTGGCTGGTGGCGCAGAGCGCGGTGACCCTCGCGCAGGCCGCGGGCGTGCCGCTCGTGACGACCATCCACGCCACCGAGTGGGGACGGCACCGCGGCCACCTCACGACGCCACTGCGCCGGGCCGTCGACTCGGTGGAACGGTGGCTGGTGCACCAGTCCGAACGGGTCGTCGTCTGTTCGCAGGCGATGCGGTCGGAGGTCGTCGACCGGCTCGGTGCCGACCCCGCACGGGTGGACGTCGTGACGGGCGGGGTCGATGCCGACGCGTGGGGCGGACGCCGACCCGCGCGGGCGCCCGGCCGGCCGCCCGTGCTGCTGTTCGCCGGCCGGGTCGAGTGGGAGAAGGGGCTGCAGACGGTCGTCGAGGCCCTCCCGGCGCTGCGGCGCGCGGTCCCCGGCGTGACGCTGCGGGTGGCGGGCGACGGCGCGTACCTCGACGAGGTCCGGGCGCTCGCCCGGCGCCGCCGGGTCGCGTCGGCGGTCACCTGGCTCGGTCGACGTTCCGACACCGACCTCGCGGCCGAGTACCGCGCGGCCGACGTCGTGGTCGTGCCGTCGCTCTACGAGCCCTACGGGTTGGTGGCGCTCGAGGCGGCCGCCGCCGGCACACCCCGCGTGGTCGCGGCGACCGGCGGCCTGGCCGAGCAGGTCCGCGACGGAGTCTCCGGCGTCGTCGTCGAACCCGGGGACGTCGCAGCGTGGGTCGCGGCGTTGCGCTCGGTCCTGGCCGACCCCGACCGGGCCCGTCGACTGGCCGCGGCCGCCCGTCGCGACGCGCGGCGTCGGCACGGGTGGGACGTCGTGGCCGCGGCGACGAGCGAGGTGTACGCCCGCGCGCTGGGCTGAACGGTCGGGGTCGATCAGCCGCGGTAGCCCGGGTGCACGCCGGCGGTCAGCTCGTGGTGGTCGGCCAGACGCCGCAGCAGGTCGGTGAGCGTGGCGCGTTCCGCGGCGTCCAAGGGGGCGGTGACGGCCTTCTCGTGGGCCCGGGCCACCGTCGCCACCTCGGCCAGCGCCGCCCGACCCGCCGCGGTCAGGTCGAGGACGTTCACCCGGCGGTCGTCGGGGTCGCGCACCCGGGAGATCCACCCGCGGCCCTCGAGGTCGTCGACCCACGCGACGACCCGACTCGGCGCCGCTCCCAGCACCCCGGCGAGCGCCTGTTGGCTCAGGCCCGGACGGACGGCGAGCAGGCGCAGGACACCGGTCAGCGGCGGGGTGAGCTCGAGACGGGCGACGGCCTCGGCGTACCGGCCGGCGGCGAAGGTGCCCAGCTGGGTCAGCAGGAACGCGACGCCGTCGGACGGGGTGGGCACGGGTCAACCGTAGTGGGGGTGAACCGTTCGCGCGCTGAACGGATCAGCGGCGGTCGCCGCGTTTGCGCACGACCCGCGCCGGCGCGCCGACCGCGACCGAGTACGGCGGGACGTCGCGGGTGACGACCGCGTTCGCACCGACCACCGTGCCGCGTCCGACGACCACCCCGCGGCCGACGGTCGACTTGACGCCGAGCCACACGTCGTCCTCGATGCGGACGCGGGCCTTGACGATCCCCTGGTCCTTGATCGGGCGGTCGCGGTCGTCGGTGCGGTGGTCGAAGTCGGAGATGTAGACGTCGTCGGCCATGATCACCGCCTCACCTATCTCGACGTCGAGATAGGTGTTGATGGTGCTGCGCTGCCCGACGACGCACTTGGCGCCGATCCGCAACGTCCCCTCGTGGCACCGGATCGAACTGCCCCGGCCGAGGTGGGTCCAGGGCCCGAGGACGAGTCGGCCGCGGCCGCGCTCGAGCTTGACGTCGACGTCCCGGTCGAGGAACACGAGTCCCTGCAGGTGGATCTGTGGATGACGCAGCTTGAGGCGGGCGAGCCGGAGGTATCGGATCAGGTACCAGGGGGTCCAGGCGCGGTGACGGACGGCCCACCGCACCCACGCCCAGCGGTTCACGAGCCGACGGGGTCGACGAACGCGGGCAGGGTCGCCAGGGCGTCCGCGGCGTCGGGCCACACCCAGACCGCCCCGGCCTCCTCGAGCTCACCCGGCGGCGCGTAGCCCCAGGCCACCCCGATGCAGTCGATGCCGTGGGCGAGAGCGCCCTCGACGTCGTGCTTGCGGTCACCGACCATCAGGACCCGGTCGGTCGGCGGGTTCCCCAGCCGCTGCAGGGCTTCGGCGATGACGAGGGCCTTGGTGTCGCGTTCGTAGTGCAGGCCGTCGCCGCACACGGTGGCGAAGTAGGGCGCGAGGCCGAGCCGTTCGACGATCGGCACGGCGTAGGCCTCGGGCTTGCTCGTGGCGACGGCCAGCGTGCACCCGAGGTCGCGCGCGAGGTCGAGGATGTCCGTGACCCCCGGGTAGAGGTTGGTCTCGTACATCATCCCGCCGTCGACGTAGTGGCGTCGGTACGCGGCGATGACGTCGGAGACGTCGTGTCCGCCGATCAACGGCGGCAGGGTGTAGGTCCACGGCGGGCCGATGAGCGACTGCTCCGTGGCGGCGTCCAGCTGCGGGATGCCGAGGTCGGCGAAGGCCTTGCGCATCGCGCCGATGATGCTGGGGGCGGATTCCGACAGCGTGCCGTCGAGGTCGAACAGGACGGTCGAGATCCTCTCGACCGGTCCCTCCGCCGCGGTGCGCGGACCCCTCACGCCTTCACGCCGGTGATCTCGACGTTGTAGAACAGCCCGTCCGGGACGACCTTCTCGAGCACGGCGTCGACCTTCGACAGGTTCTGCCAGGACTTCATGGCGAACGTCGCCCAGCGCATCCCGAGCTTGCCCGGCGGCACCGCGCACTCGAACGTGCGGACCGGCCAGCCCAGCCACGCCGCGGTGAGTTCCACCGTGCGGGTCTCGACGTCCGCCGCACCCGCGTCACGCGCGATGCGGGCGAGCTCGGCCGGCGGGAAGACGTGCAGGTCGACGACGGCTTCGAGCGCCGCGGCCCGGCTGGACTCGTCGAGTTCCGCCTCGGGCCGTCGCCAGCTCTCGAGGCCGGGCAGCCGGGTGGCGTGGGTGGCGGCCCACCAGGTCGCGCGCGAGAGCCGACGGGCGACGTAGTCCCCGTACTTCGTGGGTTCGCCGGCGAACACGAACCGGCCGCCGGGTCGCAGGACCCGCAGGATCTCCCGGAAGCTCGTGTCGAGGTCGGGGATGTGGTGCAGGACGGCGTGGCCGACCACGAGGTCCATCGACTCGTCCTCGTACGGCAACCGTTCGGCGTCGGCGACCCGGCCGTCGACGTCGAGCCCGAGCTTCGTTGCATTCTGCAACGCAACCTCGACCATGCCGGGGCTCAGGTCCGTGACGTGCCCACGCTCGGCCACGCCCGCCTGCATGAGGTTGAGCAGGAAGAACCCGGTGCCGCAGCCCAGCTCGAGGGCGTCGCCGTACGGCCACCCGTCCGTGCCCGCGACGTGCACGAACCGGTCGCGCGCGTAGTCGATGCAGCGGTCGTCGAAGCTGATCGACCACTTGTCGTCGTAGGTCTGGGATTCCCAGTCGTGGTAGAGGATGTTGGCGAGCTTGGGGTCCTGCCACGCCGCCTCGACCTGGTCGGCGGTGGCCACCCGGACCGGTGCGGGTTCGACCTCGGGAGAGTGCGTCACTTGCCCTCGAAGGTCGCCTTGCCGGGACCGTTCGTGACGAACGAGGCGATGCCCCCGGCACCGTCGGCCGTCCCGAAGGTCTGGGTGAACAACGCGGACTCCAGCCGCAGACCGCTCGACAGGTCGGACTCGAGCCCGGCGTCGATCGCGGTCTTGGCGGCGGCCAGGGCGATCGCCGGCCCGCCGACGAACTGGCGCGCGAGCTCCAGCGCGGTCTCGAGCACCTCGGCCTTGGGCACGACGACGTCGACCAGGCCGATCTCCTGCGCCTCGGCCGCGCCGATCATGCGGCCGGTGTAGATGAGGTTCTTCGCCTTGGCCGGCCCCACCAGCCGCGGCAGCCGCTGCGTGCCGCCCGCGCCGGGGATGATGCCGAGCAGGATCTCCGGCTGACCGAAGCGGGCGTCGTCGGCGGCGACCCGGAAGTCGGCCGTCAGCGCCAGCTCGCAGCCGCCGCCCAGCGCGAACCCGGTGATCGCCGCGACCACGGGCTTGGGCAGCCGGGCGAGCGCGTCGAGGCTGTTCTGCAGCGTGTCGGCGTAGGCCGCCATCTCGGCGATGCCCATGGTGTGGAACTGCTTGACGTCGGCGCCCGCCGCGAACACCTTCTCGCCGCCGTGCACCACGACCGCCCGGATCCGCGGGTCGACCGCGATGGCCTCGGCGTGCGCCCGCAGCGCCGCCACCATGGTCGAGTTGAGCGCGTTCATCGGCGGCCGGTCGAGCCGCAGCACCGCGACCGTCCCGCCCGGCGCGTCCGCGTCGCCGTCGAGTTCGAGGTGGACCAGGTCGTCGTCAGCCACGTCGTCACCCTAGAGGGCGCGGCGCTGGGCCGGCGGCGCGGCTGACCTCGGCCGCTCACGTCCCCGCGCCCCCCGCGCCGACCCTCACCGACCCTCGATGACGGGTCGAAGGTGCGGACGGGGGCCCGTGGTGTCGCCCGAGTCGGTACGAGTTTGCACCGCCGTGATGGTGCAAACTCGTAGTCGTCACGGTGGACCTTCGCGACCCTCCGTCGATGCCCGAGATGTCCGGTTCCGGGCGCGGGCGAAGTAACGGTCGCCGACCCGGTCGACCCGGAGCGACAGGCCGAAGGTCTCCGAGAGCGGGCCGGCGGTGAGGACGTCACGGGCGAGGCCGGAGGCGACCACCCGGCCGTCGCGCAGCAGCAGCGCGTGGGAGATGCCCGCGGGGATCTCCTCGACGTGGTGCGTGACCAGGACGGTCGCGGGCGCGTCGGGGTCCATGGCGAGGTCACCGAGTCGGCTCACCAGGTCCTCGCGGCCCCCCAGGTCCATGCCCGAGGCCGGCTCGTCGAGCAGCAGCAGCTCCGGGTCGGTCATGAGCGCCCGGGCCAGCTGCACCCGCTTGCGCTCGCCCTCGGACAACGTGCCGTAGGCGCGGTCGGCGAAGCGCTCGACGCCGAACTGGGCGAGCAGGGCCGTCGCCCGGCGGACGTCGGCGCGGCCGTACGCCTCACGCCAGCGCCCGACCACGGCGTAGCCCGCGGAGACCACGACGTCGACGACCTTCTCCCCCGGCGGCACCCGCAGGGCGAGCGCGGCGGACGTGAGCCCGATGCGCGGGCGCAGCTCGAACACGTCGACCCCGCCGAGCTTCTCCCCCAGCACCCACGCCGAACCCGACGTCGGGAACAGCGTGGTGGCGGCGATCTGCATGAGGGTGGTCTTGCCGGCGCCGTTGGGCCCGAGCACGACCCACCGTTCGTCCTCCTCGACCACCCAGTCGACGGAGTCCAGCAGGATCGACGAGCCGCGGCGCACCCCGACCCCGGACAGCGCGATGACGGCGTCGGACGGCGGTTCTGCGAGCACCACGCCGACACCCTATGGTCACGCCACGTGGCACCTCGCGGAACCGTCGACGCCGCCCCTCCGGTCTGGCCGGGTCGGCCCGTCCCGCTGGGCGCCACGTGGGACGGCGCGGGCACCAACTTCGCGGTCTGGTCCAGCACCGCCACGGCCGTCACGCTGTGCCTGTTCGACCGGCAGGGCCACGAGACCCGCGTGCCGCTGCGCACCGCGGGCCTGCACACCTGGCACGGCTACCTGCCCGACGTCGGCCCGGGTCAGCGGTACGGCCTGCGGGTGGACGGCCCGTACGAACCGTCCCGCGGGACCGTGCACGACGTCAGCAAGCTGCTCGTCGACCCCTACAGCCGCGCGATCGACGGCACGTTCCGCGACGACCCGTCGGTGTACTTCGACTCCCCCGCGGACTCCGCCCCGCACGTCCCGCGCAGCATCGTGGTCCGCGACGACTTCCCCTGGAGCGGCGACCGGCCGCCGGAGGTGCCGGCCGACCAGCTGGTCATCTACGAGATGCACGTCAAGGGCTTCAGCGCCGCCAACCCGGCCATCCCCGAGCACCTGCGCGGCACCTACGCGGGCATTGCCCACCCCTCGAGCATCGAGTACCTGCGCGACCTCGGGGTGACGGCCGTCGAGCTCCTGCCGATCCACGCCTACGTCACCGAGCCCGCGATCCAGCACCGCGGCCTGGTCAACTACTGGGGCTACAACAGCCTCGGCTTCTTCGCGCCCGACGCGGCGTACTCGACCCGCGGGCCGTCGCACCCGGCCGACGCCGTGCGCGAGTTCAAGGTGATGGTCCGGGCGCTGCACGCCGCGGGCATCGAGGTCATCCTCGACGTCGTCTACAACCACACCGCCGAGGGCCCGCCCGACGGCCCGGTGCTGAGCTTCCGCGGCATCGACAACCGCAACTACTACCGCACCGACCCCACCGACCGGTCGCGCTACGTCGACTACACCGGGTGCGGCAACACGTTCGACGCCCGGCCGCCGCACTCCCTGCAGTTGATCATGGACTCGCTGCGCTACTGGGTCACCGAGATGCACGTCGACGGCTTCCGGTTCGACCTCGCCTCGGCGCTCGCCCGCAGCCTGCACGACGTCGACCGGCTCTCGGCGTTCTTCGACACCATCCACCAGGACCCGGTCGTGAGCCGCGTCAAGCTCATCGCCGAACCGTGGGACGTCGGCGCGGGCGGCTACCAGGTGGGTGAGTTCCCCCCGCTGTGGGCGGAGTGGAACGGCAAGTACCGCGACACGGTGCGGGACTTCTGGCGCGGCCGGGCCGACGGTGTGCGCGACCTCGCCTTCCGGCTCGCCGGCTCCTCGGACCTCTACGCCGACGACGGCCGCACCCCGTTCGCCTCGATCAACTTCGTGACCGCCCACGACGGCTTCACCGTGCGCGACCTGGTCTCGTACGAGCGCAAGCACAACGAGGCGAACCTCGAGGACAACCGCGACGGCACCGACGACAACCGGTCGGAGAACCACGGGGTCGAGGGCGAGACCACCGACCCCGCGGTCAACGCGGTCCGCGAGCGGCAGATCCGCAACCTGCTCGCCACGCTGCTGCTCTCGACCGGCGCGCCGATGCTGCTCGCCGGTGACGAGCGCCGCAACACCCAGGGCGGCAACAACAACGCCTACTGCCAGGACAACGCGACCTCGTGGCTGGACTGGTCCCCCGACCCCGACGCCGACATCCTGCGCGGGTTCGTCACCCGCCTGATCGCCCTGCGTCACGCCCACCCGGCACTGCGGCAGCGCGCGTTCTTCGAGGGCCGCCCGGTCCGCGGCGGCGCGAAGACCAAGGACCTGGTCTGGTTCAACCCGGACGGCACCGAGATGACGGCCGACGACTGGTTCGACAGTGCACGACGCACGATCGGGATGTACCTCGACGGCCGCGGGCTGCGCGAACGTGGCCCCCGCGACGAGCCGATCGTCGACGACTCGTTCCTCCTGCTCCTGCACGCCGGGGACGACGACCGCGACGTGGTGCTGCCGGACGGCCCCTACGCCGACGCGTTCCGGGTGCTGGTCGACACCACCACCGCCGACGGCGTCCCGACCCCGGACCGCACCCTGCTCGCGGCGGGCACGACCCACACCGTCACCGGCCGCAGCTTCCTGCTGCTGCGGGCGGTCCGCGCCGACGCCCCCGACCACGAGGGCGACTGACACCCATCGCCCGGCGGGGTAATTCTGCCGACGGCGCACCGGCGCTTTGCCCGATGCGCGGTGACCCGGGCGTCGCGACGATCTGACCCATGACGGCGACGACGAGCGCTCCGGCCACCACGACCAGCGGCACCTCGAGCGGCGGCAGTGGCGACCAGTTCGGCATCACCCTCTCCGGCGTCGCGAACGCCGTGAAGAGCATCGAGGGTCTGGTGGGCAGCAGCACCGGGACCGCGGGCCAGGTCGCGAGCGCCGTCCTCGACGTCCTGTCCTTCGCGGGCATCGGTTCGACGGTCGGCGCGCAGAACACCGCGCTCAACGCCAAGCACGTCGAGTCACTGCAGAAGGTCCTCGAGCTCATCACCAAGATCAAGGGTCTGGTCGAGCAGGCCGCCCAGGGTTACGCCGACGCCGACCAGGCGACCGCGAAGGGCTTCGGCGGCGACCAGAGCGGGCCGGGGACCACCCCCGGCACCACGACGCCCGCCGCTGCTGCCGCCCCCGGCGACGGGTCAGCGGACACCGCTGCCCAGACCGGCGGAGCGGAGGACACGGGAGGCCCGAATCACAACGGCCTCCCCGACTACGTGTCGCCGAACGCCCACCCGGCCGTCGTCGGGCACGACCGCCAGGGGCACAGCCTCTACGACATGACCGGTCACGAGGCGCCGAGCACGCGCCCGGCGGGCGACCTCGACTCCTGGATCACCGACGCGAAGTCCGCTCTGAGCGCGCACGGTGTGGACACGTCGTCGATGAGCGACTCCGACCTGCGCACGCTGATCCAGCACGAGAGCTCCGGCAACCCGCACGCGCTCAACAACTGGGACTCCAACGCGCGCAGGGGGATTCCGAGCAAGGGCCTCATGCAGACCATCGACCCGACGTTCAACGACTACGCGTTGCCGGGCCACACCGACATCTGGAACCCGACCGACAACATCATCGCGGGTGTTCGTTACGGCATCGAGCGTTACGGCAGCTTCGACCGGATCCCCGGCGTCCGTGCCCTGCACCGCGGGGGCGGATACGTCGGCTACTGAGGGCACAGCGAACCTCGTCTGTCACACCGGCCTCAGGGTTCCCTGACCGGGGACCAGTTGTGGTGCGGAACGTTGCAAGGGGGAACAATGGAGTTCGCGTGGAGGTCCTGCGGGCCGGGTTCCGGAGTCCCGGACCCGCAGGGCCGACACGTGACAGCGGCGAGGATCTCCCTCAGGCGCTGACGACCACGCCGAGTTCGGCCGGGTTGGTCAGCAGCTCGTGGCGCGGCAGCACGCGCACCGTGTAACCGAACGAACCGGTCTTGGCCAACGGCAGGTCGCCCTCGTACCGGACCGTGTCGTCGTCGGTCTCGGTCAACGACAGCGACACCGCCTGGGTGTCGCGCAACGACTCGTCACCGTCGACCGTGCCGTAGACCGCTTGGACGTCGACGTCGGACGGCTGCAGGCCACCCAGGTGCACCTCGGCGCGCAGGTGCAACGCGCCACCGAGCTGGGCCGAGACCTGGTCGCCGTCCAGCGAGCTGTCGACGTAGCCCACCGACACGTTCGGCCACTTCGCCAACACCCCACTGCGCCACGTGGTGAACTCACGCGCCTTCGCGTACCCGGCGGCGTCGACGACCCGGCCCGAACGGGCGGCGGGCGCGTAGAGCTTCTCGACGTAGTCGCGCACCATCCGGGTGGCCAGCACCTTGGGTCCGAGGGTCGACAGCGTGTGTCGCACCATCTCCAGCCAGCGGGCCGGGGTGCCCGAACGGTCGGTGTCGTAGAAGCGTGGCGCGACGTGGTGCTCGACCAGGTTGTAGAGCGCGGCGGCCTCGAGGTCGTCGCGTCGGTCGGGGTCGATGCCGTCGTCGGCCGACGGGATGGCCCAGCCGTTCTGACCGTCGAACCACTCGTCCCACCAGCCGTCGAGGATCGAGAGGTTGAGGCCGCCGTTGAGCGCGGCCTTCATGCCCGACGTGCCGCTCGCCTCGAGCGGGCGCAGCGGGTTGTTGAGCCAGACGTCGACACCCCAGTAGAGGTATCGCGCCATGCCGATGTCGTAGTCGGGCAGGAAGGCGATCCGGTGGCGCACCGCCGGGTCGTCGGTGAAGTTCACCAACTGCTGGATGAGCTGCTTGCCGCCGTCGTCGGCGGGGTGGCTCTTGCCGGCGACGACGATCTGGACCGGACGTTCCGGGTGCAGCAGCAGCGAGGTGAGCCGCTCCGGGTCACGGACCATGAGCGTGAGCCGCTTGTAGCTCGGCACCCGGCGGGCGAAGCCGATGGTGAGCACGTTGGGGTCGAAGACCGAGTCGACCCAACCGAGCTCGGAGTCGAGGAACCCGCGCTGCTTGGACGACGCCAGCAGCCGGCGGCGGGTCTCGCCCACCAGGCGCTCCCGCAGTTCGCGGCGCACCGACCACACGTCCTTGTCCGACGCGCGGGCGAAGCTGTCCCAGCCGCGGCCGAGGTCGAGGTCGTCGCCGGTGACGTCGCGGGAGGTCAGGTCGAAGATCTCGCGCGCCTGCCAGGTCGGGCGGTGGACCCCGTTGGTGATCGAGGTGATCGGCACCTCGGCCGGGTCGAAGCCCGGCCAGAGCGCGTTGAACATGTCCCGGCTGACGTGCCCGTGCAGCTGGGAGACACCGTTGGCCCGTGCACCGATCCGCAGGCCCATGAAGGCCATGTTGAAGATCGCCGGGTCCTCCTCGGCACCGAGGCCGAGGATGGGTTCGACCGGCACACCCGGCATGACCGACAGGTAGCGGGCGACCAGGTCGCGGGGGAAGCGGTCGATGCCCGCGGGCACCGGCGTGTGGGTGGTGAACACCGTGCGCGGCCGGACGGCCTGGAGCGCCTCGTCGACCGTGAGGCCCGGGTCGATCAACAGTTCGCGGATGCGCTCCACGCCGAGGAAGCCCGCGTGGCCCTCGTTGGTGTGGAAGACCTCGGGCGCGGCGATCCCGCGAGCCGCGCAGAACGCGCGGACCGCGCGGACCCCGCCGACGCCGAGCAGCAGCTCCTGCTCGAGACGGTGCTCGTGGCCGCCGCCGTAGAGCCGGTCGGTGACCTGGCGGGTCGCGGCGTCGTTGTCCTCGACGTCGGAGTCGAGCAGCAACAGCGGCACGCGGCCGACCTGGGCGATCCAGATCTGGGCGTGCAGGGTGCGGGAGTCGGGCAGGTCCAGGCTGATGCGCAGCGGGGTGCCGTCGGTGCCGGTGAGCTGCTTGATCGGCAGGCCCTGGGGGTCGAGGCTCGGGTACCGCTCCTCCTGCCAGCCGTCACGCGAGAGCGACTGGCTGAAGTAGCCCGCGCCGTAGAGCAGCCCGACGCCGATGATCGGCACGCCGAGGTCGCTCGCGGCCTTGAGGTGGTCGCCCGCGAGGATGCCGAGACCGCCGGAGTACTGCGGGAGCACCTCGGTGATGCCGAACTCCGGGCTGAAGTACGCGATGGAGGCGGGGAGATCGGCGCCCGCCTCCTGCTCGCCCTGGTACCAGCGCGGCTGCTCGAGGTAGTCGGTGAGTTCCTCGTGGACGTCGGACAGCCGCCGCAGGAACCGGCGGTCCTTCGCGAGCGCGGCCAACCGGTCGGCGCTGACCTCCCCCAGCATGCGGGTCGGGTCGCCCGCGCACTTGCGCCAGAGCTCGGGGTCGACCGACTCCAGCAGGTCGAGGGACTCGGTGTGCCAGGTCCAGCGCAGGTTGCTCACGATGTCGCTGAGCGCCTCGAGTTCGGGCGGGAACGCGGCGCGGACGGTGAGTCGTCGGAGAGCCTTCACGGCGCGCCACCCTAGCGGCTCCACGTGACGGTTCCGTACCGCCGACGCGTACCGGCCGGTAACGCTTTCCGTCCCGCTCGCGGACCACCCCGAGGGCCCGGTCCCCGTGACGGGGGCCACGGCGGCTTCGCTAGGGTCGGACGGGTGGTAGGACGCCTCGGCCTCACCCAAGTCAGCCCCACCGTCGAAGGCGGCTACTCCGCCCGCGCGGTCGTCGGGGAACAGGTACCGCTGCAGGCCACGGCCTTCCGCGAGGGCCACGACGCCATCGGGGCGTCGGTCGCACTCCGGGCTCCGGACGGCCGTCGGATCCCGTTCCTGCGGATGACCTCCACCAACCCCGGGCTGGACCGGTTCGGCACGGTGTTCGTGCCCGACGCCCCCGGGATGTGGACGTTCACCGTCGAGGCCTGGGCCGACCCGTTCTCCACGTGGGAGCACGCCGTCGCGGTCAAGATCGAGGCGGGACAGGGCGCCGAGGACCTCGCCAACGACCTCGAGGAGGGCGCCCGCCTGTTCGAGCGCCTCGGCAAGCAGGTCGCCAAGGGTGAGCGCCCGACGGTGCTGGCGGTCGCGGCCACCCTGCGGGACACCTCGCTCGACCTCGCTCACCGGGTCGCCCCCGCGCTCGAGGACCCGGCGACCCTCGCCCTCATCCGCGACTTCCCGGTGCGCGAACACGTCACCCGCTCGGCCGCCCACAAGCTGTGGGTCGACCGGCCCCGCGCCCTCTACGGCTCCTGGTACGAGCTGTTCCCGCGGTCGGTCGGCGCCGAGTTGGCGGGCGATCCCCTCGCGCCGGCGAAACCCGCCCGGCACGGCACCTTCCGCGACGTCCTCGGTCACCTCGACTACGTCGCGGACCTCGGTTTCGACGTCGTGTACTTCCCGCCCATCCACCCGATCGGCGAGGTCAACCGCAAGGGCCCGAACAACACCCTGGTCGCGCAGTCGTGGGACGTCGGCTCCCCGTGGGCGATCGGCAGCCGGCACGGCGGCCACGAGGCCGTGCACCCCGAGCTCGGCACCATCGAGGACTTCAAGGCGGTCGTCGACCGCGCCCACGAGCTGGGCATGGAGGTCGCGCTCGACTGGGCGCTGTCCGCCGCGCCCGACCACCCGTGGGTCACCGAGCACCCGGACTGGTTCACCACCAAGCCCGACGGCACGATCGCCTACGCCGAGAACCCGCCGAAGAAGTACCAGGACATCTACAACTTCAACTTCGACAACGACCCCAAGGGCATCGACGAGGCGTTCCGGGCGGCGATCCAGGTCTGGATCGACTGCGGCGTCAAGATCTTCCGGGTCGACAACCCGCACACCAAGCCGCTGAACTTCTGGCAGCGCCACATCGAGTCGGTGAAGAAGGACCACCCGGACGTCCTCTTCCTGGCCGAGGCGTTCACGCGGCCGCCGATGATGCACGAGCTCGCCAAGCTCGGGTACACGCAGAGCTACACCTACTTCACCTGGCGCAACACCGTGCCCGAGCTGCGGGAGTACCTCGAGGAGCTGGTCGCCGCCTCGCACTACATGCGGCCGAACTTCTTCCCCGTCACGCCGGACATCCTGCCGTTCTACCTGCAGACCTCGGGGCCGGCGGGTTTCGCGATCCGGGCGATCCTCGCCGCCACGCTCGCGCCGACCTACGGCATCTACTCCGGCTACGAGGTGTACGAGCACCTGCCGCTCGCCCCGGGCCGCGAGGAGTACCTCGACAGCGAGAAGTTCCAGCTCCGGCCGCGCGACCTGGTCGGCGCCATGGCCGACGGCCGTTCGCTCGCACCGCTGCTGCGTGATCTCAACCGGATCCGCCGTGAGCACCCGGCCTTGCAGTACCTGGCCAACCTGCGCTTCCACGAGTCCGACAACGACGCCGTGCTGGTGTACAGCAAGCGACTCGTGCAGGACGACGGCCGTGTCGACACCGTCATCGTCGTGGTCAACACCGACCCGTCGAACGTGCGCGAGGCGACGATCACGCTCGACATGGCCGAACTCGGGTACGACTGGAACGACCGCTTCGAGGTGGTGGACGCCCTGAACGGTGACCGCTTCAGCTGGGGTCAGTACGACTACGTCCGGCTCGACCCGTACTGGCACCCCGCGCACGTCCTCGTGGTGACGAACCCGCGTTGAACGCGGGCACGTCGGCAGTGCAGTCGATCCACCGGGGCTCCTCCGACGGGTGAGCGCCACACGATCCGCGTGACAGGAAAGGACCTCCGTGACCCAGACCGTCCCGACCGGTACCACCGACCCCGCCGGGGACTCGGGCGCCGCTCCGGCCCCGCGCGACCCCGAGTGGTTCAAGCGGGCGGTCTTCTACGAGGTCCTGGTGCGCGGGTTCCAGGACTCCAACGGCGACGGCACCGGTGACCTGCGCGGCCTCACCGAGCGGCTGGACTACCTGAGCTGGCTCGGGGTCGACTGCGTGTGGCTGCCGCCGTTCTACACCTCGCCGCTGCGCGACGGCGGCTACGACATCTCCGACTACACCGGGGTGCTGCCGGAGTTCGGCAGCATCGAGGACTTCCAACGCTTCCTCGACGCCGCCCACGCCCGCGGCATCCGGGTCATCGTCGACTTCGTCATGAACCACACCTCGGACCAGCACCCGTGGTTCCAGGCCTCACGCAACGATCCCGACGGCCCCTACGGCGACTACTACGTCTGGTCCGACACCGACGACCGCTACCCCGACGCCCGTGTCATCTTCGTCGACACCGAACCGTCGAACTGGACCTTCGACCCGGTGCGCAAGCAGTACTTCTGGCACCGGTTCTTCAGCCACCAGCCCGACCTCAACTTCGACAACCCGAACCTGCAGGACGACATCCTCGAGGCGCTGCGGTTCTGGCTCGACATGGGCATCGACGGCTTCCGCCTCGACGCCGTGCCGTACCTCTACGTCCGTGACGGCACCAACGGCGAGAACCTCCCGGAGACCCACGACTTCCTGAAGCGGGTGCGCAAGGAGGTCGACGCCGCCTACCCCGACCGCATCCTGCTGTGCGAGGCCAACCAGTGGCCGGCCGATGTCGTCGACTACTTCGGCGACCCCTCGGTGGGCGGCGACGAGTGCCACATGGCGTTCCACTTCCCGGTGATGCCGCGCATCTTCATGGCCGTCCGGCGGGAGTCGCGGTACCCGATCTCGGAGATCCTGGCCCAGACCCCGGCGATCCCGGCGAACTGCCAGTGGGGCATCTTCCTGCGCAACCACGACGAGCTCACGCTCGAGATGGTCAGCGACGAGGAACGCGACTACATGTGGGGCGAGTACGCCAAGGACCCCCGCATGAAGGCCAACATCGGCATCCGCCGGCGCCTCGCGCCGCTGCTGGACAACAACCTCGACCAGATCGAGCTGTTCAACGCGCTGCTGTTCTCGCTGCCCGGCTCGCCGGTGCTCTACTACGGCGACGAGATCGGGATGGGCGACAACATCTGGCTGGGCGACCGCGACGGTGTCCGCACGCCGATGCAGTGGACCCCTGACCGCAACGCGGGTTTCTCGACCACCGACCCGCAGCGGCTGTACCTGCCGGTCAACATGGACTCGGTCTACGGCCACCAGGTCACGAACGTCGAGAGCCAGACCCGCAACACGTCCTCGCTGCTGCACTGGACCCGCCGCATGCTGCAGGTCCGCAAGGCCAATCCCGCGTTCGGGATGGGCACGTTCACCGACATCGGGGGGTCCAACCCGTCGGTGCTGTCGTTCGTGCGCGAGTTCGGTGACGACATCGTGCTGTGCGTCAACAACCTGTCCCGCTTCGCCCAGCCGGTCGAACTCGACCTGCGGCCGTGGCGGGGTGCGGAACCGATCGAGCTCATCGGTGGCAGCCGTTTCCCGGCGATCGGTGAGCTGCCGTACCTGCTCACGCTCGCGGGGTACGGCTTCTACTGGCTGCGCATCCCGAAGGTGGCCCCGCCCGACGACATGATGCCGACGGTGTCCAGTTCGCTCGCGGGCTACCCGGGTACCGAGGACCTGGCCCAGGTCGAAGCCGCGATGACGAGGGAGGCTGCGGCCGAGACCGACGCCGACGGCTCGCCCCACGGGCAGGAGGAGTCACAGTGACCGAAGGCCACACCGCACGCCATTCCGTTCCGTCCGGCGACCAGGGCTGGGACCCCGCACCGCAACTCGCCGACCGCTTCGCCGAGTGGATCCCGCGGCAGCGGTGGTTCGGCGGCAAGGGTCGGCCCGTCACCATCGGCGCCCGCCGTGTCGGGGGGCTGGTCAAGGGCGATCTCGCCGACGAACGCGACAGCGGGGCACCACTGGGCATCTGGGTCGCCGAGATCCTCTACGGCGACGACGGTTCGACCGACCTGTACCAGGTCCCGGTCTCGGCGTACGGCGAACGCATCGAACCCCTCGACCACGCGCTCATCGGCGTGATCGACCGCGAGGGTTCGCCGGTGTTCGTCTACGACGGCCTGCACGACAAGTACGTGACCGGCCGCTGGCTCGCCGGGATCCGGCTCGCCGGGACCGACGGCGCGAGCTCCGGACCGTTGCACTTCGACCGCATCGTCGAGCCCGACGCCGTCCCCGTCGACTCCACGTCGCTCGTGCTGGGCGGCGAGCAGTCGAACACCTCGCTGGTCTACGGCGACACCGCGATCATGAAGGTGTTCCGCCGGCTGCAGCCGGGGATCAACCCCGACATCGAGGTCCACGCGGCGCTCTCGAAGCTCGGCGGGTCGAACATCGCCACCCTGCTGGGATCGGTGGCGGCCGACGGCGTGTTCCTGACGGAGGCCGACGGTGGGCAGGGGCCGGACGCGGAGCCGACGTCGCTCGCGATGGTCCAGGAGTTCATGACCACCGCGACCGACGGCTGGGAGCTCGCCAAGATCAGCGTCCGCGACCTGTTGGCCGAGGCCGACCTGCACGCCGACGAGGCGGGCGGCGACTTCGCCGGCGAGGCCGAACGGCTCGGGGCCGCCACGGCCGCGGTGCACGCCGAACTGGCCCAGGCGTTCGGCACCGCCGAGCTGACCTCCGAGGACCTCGCGGCGCGGGGCCGGGACATGGCGGCGCGTCTCGATGTCGCCGTCACCGTGGTCCCGCAGCTCGCGCAGCTCGAGGCCGGCCTGCGGGAGGCGTTCGCGGCCCTCGGGTCCCTGCCGGAACCGGTGCTCGGGCAACGGGTGCACGGCGACCTGCACCTGGGGCAGTGCCTGCGCACCGCGCGGCGGTGGGTGGTGCTCGACTTCGAGGGCGAGCCCGCCAAGAACATCGCCAGCCGCCGTGCGTACGACTCCGCGCTGCGCGACGTCGCGGGCATGCTGCGCTCGTTCGACTACGTGGCACGCCACATGATCGTCGACGTCGGCAGCACGCCCCAGACCGAGTACCGCTCGACCGAGTGGGCCGTGCGCAACCGTGATGCCTTCTGCAACGGTTACTCCGAGGTCGCCGGGTTCGACCCCCGCGACCAGGCGGTGCTGCTGCGCGCCCTCGAGGCCGACAAGGCCGTGTACGAAGCGGTCTACGAGGCCCGCAACCGGCCCAGCTGGCTGGGTATCCCGCTCGCGTCGCTCGGGCGCATCGCCGACGCCGCGACCACCGACACCCCGGAGGGGTAGGAACCACCATGAGCGACAAGGACGGCAAGTCCTCGAAGAAGAAGGCCGACAAGTCCGAGAAGGGCGGCGGCAAGGCGGCGGCGAAGGCCGCGTCGCCGGAACCGACCGCGACGCCCGCGGCCGTCGTGCCCGCGACGCCCGGCGCCGACCCCCACTCGCTCGACCTGCTCGTGGGCGGCGCCCACCACAACCCGCACGCGCTGCTCGGGCCGCACGCCACCGGCGACGGCCACACGGTGATCCGCGCGTTGCGTCCGAACGCCACCGCGGTGTCGGTGGTCCTCGACGGTGAGCCCGTCGCCATGGAGCAGGTGCACCCGTCCGGCGTCTGGGGTGTCGTCGTCCCCGGCGACCCACGCGACTACCGGTTGTCGGTCAGCTACGAGAACGGCGACACGTTCACGGTCGACGACCCCTACCGGTGGCTGCCCTCGCTCGGCGAGATGGACACCTACCTCATCGGCGAGGGCCGGCACGAGAACCTCTGGGAGGTCCTGGGCGCGCACGTGCGCACCTACGAGACCCCCGGCGGCGTCGAGGCGTCGGTCACCGGCGTGACCTTCGCGGTGTGGGCGCCCAGCGCCCGCGGCGTCCGGGTCGCGGGCGACTTCAACTGGTGGAACGGCGCCGCGCTCCCGATGCGGTCGCTGGGCTCGACGGGCGTCTGGGAGTTGTTCGTCCCCGGCATCGGCGAGGGGGCCCACTACAAGTACGAGATCCTCGGTGCCGACAGCGTGTGGCGCGAGAAGGCCGACCCGATGGCGTTCGCCACCGAGGTCCCGCCCGCCACCGCCTCGGTCGTCGCCACCGACCACCACCGGTGGGGCGACTCGGAGTGGATGACCACCCGGGTCGACAAGCCGTGGCACGCCTCGCCGATGAGCGTCTACGAGGTGCACCTCGGGTCGTGGCGCCAGGGGCTCTCGTACCGCGAACTGGCCGACGAGCTGGTCGCCTACCTGGACGAGACCGGCTTCACGCACGTCGAGTTCCTGCCGGTGTCGGAGCACCCGTTCGGCGGGTCGTGGGGCTACCAGGTGTCGTCGTACTACGCGCCGAGCTCGCGCTTCGGCTCCCCCGACGACTTCCGGTACCTCGTCGACACCCTGCACCAGAACGGGTACGGCGTCATCGTCGACTGGGTGCCGGCGCACTTCCCGAAGGACGAGTTCGCCCTCGCCCGCTTCGACGGCACGCCCCTCTACGAGCACGCGGACCCGCGCCGCGGCGAGCAGCCGGACTGGGGCACGTACGTCTTCGACTTCGGCCGCACCGAGGTGCGCAACTTCCTCGTCGCCAACGCCCTGTACTGGTGCGAGAAGTTCCACATCGACGGGCTGCGGGTCGACGCCGTCGCCTCGATGCTCTACCTCGACTACTCCCGCAAGGAGGGCGAGTGGCTGCCGAACATCTACGGCGGCCGCGAGAACCTCGACGCCGTCGCGTTCCTGCAGGAGATGAACGCGACCGTCTACAAGCGGGTGCCCGGCGTGGTCACCATCGCGGAGGAATCCACGTCGTGGCCGGGGGTTTCGCGTCCCACCCACCTCGGCGGCCTCGGGTTCGGTTTCAAGTGGAACATGGGCTGGATGCACGACACGCTGGACTACATCTCCAAGGAGCCGGTCTACCGGCAGTACCACCACGGCGAGATGACCTTCTCGATGGTCTACGCCTACTCGGAGAACTTCGTCCTGCCGATCAGCCACGACGAGGTCGTGCACGGCAAGGGTTCGCTGCTCAACAAGATCCCGGGCGACCGCTGGCAGCAGATGGCGACACTGCGCGCGCTGTACGCCTACATGTGGGCGTTCCCCGGCAAGCAGCTGCTGTTCATGGGTCAGGAGTTCGGGCAGGGCGCGGAGTGGAGCGAGTCCCGCTCGCTGGACTGGTGGCTGCTCGACGCCCCCGACCACCGCGGCGTGCAACGGTTGATCAGCGACCTCAACCGGGTCTACAAGGACACCAACGCGTTCTGGAGTCAGGACATCGACCCGGCGGGCTTCGCGTGGATCGACGCCAACGACGCCTCGGGCAACACGTTCTCGTTCCTCCGGTACGGCACCGACGGCTCGGTCGTGGCGTGCGTGGCGAACTTCTCGCCCGTGCCGCACGAGGCGTACCGGCTCGGGCTGCCGAAGGCGGGTGCGTGGGACGAGGTCATCAACACCGACGCCGAGGCCTACTTCGGCTCCGGGGTGGGCAACTTCGGCCGCGTGCAGGCGTCCGACGAGTCGTGGCACGGCCAGCCCGCGTCGGCGCTCGTCCGGGTGCCCCCGCTGGGTGCGGTCATCCTGCGTCACGCGGGCTGAGGCACGTCGCACAGCACGCGGGAACATCGGACCGGTAACCTGGGTTCAGAGCGATAGTTGAACGCTTGACCATCTTGCGTTCGCCGATCCGAGGAGCCGCGTCATGCCTGCCGTCACCGCCGACACCGTCACCCTGCCCCGCGTGCCCGGCGCGTCGCTCGGCGACACCGACCGACCGGTCCGCTCGATCACGTCCGGTCCGCGTGGCTACGAGGGCGAGGGTTTCCCGGTCGTCCGGACCATGGCGGGCGTGCCCGCCGGCGCCCTCGACCCGTTCATCATGATGGACGAGATGGGCGAGGTGGACTACGCGCCGGGCGAGCCCAAGGGGACGTCGTGGCACCCGCACCGCGGTTTCGAGACCGTCACCTACATCATGGAGGGGACGTTCCTGCACCAGGACTCCCACGGTGGTGGCGGGGTCATCTCGAACGGCGCCACCCAGTGGATGACGGCCGGCGGCGGCATCCTGCACATCGAGACGCCCCCCGAGGACCTCGTGATGTCCGGCGGGTTGTTCCACGGCGTGCAGTTGTGGGTGAACCTCCCGGCCGCCCGCAAGTTCATCGAGCCCGCCTACCAGAACCTCGAGCCGGGTCAGGTCGCGTTGGCCGCGAGCGCTGACGGCGGCGCGTTGCTGCGCGTCATCGCCGGTGAACTCCCGACGGCCGACGGCACCCCGGTGCGCGGTCCGGGCTCGACCCAGACGCCGATCACCATGGTGCACGCGTCGATCTCCCCCGGCGCCTCGCTCTCACTGCCGTGGCCCGCGGAGTTCAACGGTCTCGCCTACGTGCTGTCCGGCTCCGGCACCGTCGGTCCGCAGGCGTCGGCCATCCGCGGTCAGCAGTTGGCGGTGTTCGGCGCGGGCGACCGCATCACGCTCACCGCGGACAGCAGCCAGGAGTCGCGTCACCACGCGCTCGAGGTCCTGCTGCTCGGCGGGGAGCCGATCCGCGAGCCGGTCGTGCAGTACGGCCCGTTCGTCATGAACACGCGGCAGCAGCTCATCGAGGCCGTCGAGGACTACCAGGCCGGGCGCCTCGGGGTCATCCCCGAGGGCGCCCTCATGCCCCACACCGGGCGCTGAACCCCCGAATCCTGTGTGGTCCTGCGGCCTGAGGCCGCAGGACCACACAGAATTCGCGCCTTCCCGGCGTGTCGGCACCGGATCGCGGGCGGGGTGCGTGATGCTGAAGGGTCCGCTGGTGCGGTTGTGACTCGTGGGACCAGCCCGTACGGTGACCCCGTGACCGATCCGCGCCCCCACGCGTCCCCCGGCTTCTTCGCCTCCGACTTCGACGCCTGGGCGGCCACGCCCGAGGCCCCGGCCGACGACGCCCCCCGTCGTCGTCGTCGCGGGCCGATGGTCGTCCTCGCGCTGGCAGCAACCCTCCTCGGCGCCACCCTGCTGGGTCCGGCGGCGGCCAACGCCGACCCGTCGGCCGATTCCTGGTACCGGCTGCGGATGTGCGAGTCGAGCAACAACTACCGGATCAACACCGGCAACGGCTACTACGGCGCCTACCAGTTCGACCTCGCCACCTGGCGCAGTGTCGGCGGCTCCGGGTACCCGAACCAGGCCTCGGCCGCCGAGCAGGACGCCCGCGCGTTGCAGCTCTACCGCAACCGGGGCTGGCAGCCGTGGACGTGCGCCCGCATCCTCGGCCTGCGTGAGGACGGCGACGCCCGCTCCGGCCGCCCGGTGACGATCCCCGGCACGCCGGGCACGCCGACGACCCCGCCCCGCCCGCCGGCGAGCTCCACCGCACCGGCCTGGCCCGGCGTGTACTACTCCTACGGCGACCGCACGGCCGGCATCGCCACGTTCCAGCGGCAGATGGCCACACGCGGCGCGCCGCTCACCGGGACCGGCCAGTTCGGCCCGAACACCCTGGCCGTCGTCAAGCGGTTGCAGGCGGCCAACGGCATCGCCCAGACCGGCCTGCTCGGCCCGGTCACCTGGAAGCTCGCCTGGAACGGCCGGTACTGACCGCGCCGCTCAGCCCTGGACCGGCGGCGCGACGAGGAAACTCCACGCGTTGACCACCCCGCCGACCAGCGCGGCGAGGACGGCCGGGACCAACCACGCGAGCCCACCGCCCGCTCCCGCGATGACGGTGACGCCCGCGACCGCCGTCAGCGCGGTGGTGGTGACGTTGGGGGTCCGACGGTCGACCAGCCGCCAGGCCACCGAGTCGGCGTGCCGGTCCGCTACCGGCCGGTGGTGCCGGTGCGCGACCTCGCGCTGCTTGCGGCGGTCGTTGACGAGCAGGACCACCCCGGTGAGCACGGCCGCCCCGAGCAGTTCGGTGCCGAGCGCCCACGACGGTTGACCCGGGACCAGCACCAGCACGCAGAGGACCAGCGGCAGCGTGAACAGCGTGAGCGTCTGGGCCGCCGCGGCGAGCAGGGACGGGTGACGCCCGATCACGTCACGGTTGAGCGAGACACCGACGAACAACAGCCCGGTCAGGGCTGCACTCGCGCCGCCGACCATGACCGCGAAGTCGTGCCAGCTCTCGGTCACCGGGTGCGGCGCTCAGGTCTGCGGCGGCGGGGACGGCGCAGCGGTCAGAACAGGGCGGCGGCGAGGCGACGGCGCGCCGGCCCCACGCGGGGGTCGTCGGGGCCGAGGATCTCGAAGTACTCGACCAGCCGCGCCCGGACGGCGTCGCGCTCGTCGCCGGACAACCGGGCGAAGGCGTCGAGCAGGGTGTTCAGGGCGTCGTCGACCTTGGCCGCGGCCAGGTGGGTGTCGGCGGCACCGAGGACGGCCTCGACGTCGGTGGGGTCGGCGGCGGCGCGGGCCACGGCGTCCGGCGGGAGCGTCGCCAGGCGGCTCATGACCCGGACCTGGGCGATGGCGTCCTTGGCCTCGGCGTTCGCGGGTTCGGCGTCGAGGATCGCCTGGTAGCGGCTGATCGCGAGGTCGTAGTCGCCGTCCTGCAGCGCCTGCTCGGCCGCGTCGAAGCGGGGATCGGCGGGCGGGCCGGCAGGTACCTCGGGCTGCTCACCCTCGGGCGCAGCGCCCGGACCGGTCAGCCCCTGCTGCTCCCCCGCCTGCAGCACCGCGGCCACGAACTCGCGCAGCTGCGCCTCGGGCAGCGCGCCCTGGAAGCCGGGGACGAGCTGGCCGCCGATGACGGCGAACACGGTCGGGATCGACTGCACCTGCAGCGACTGGGCGATCCGCGGGTTCGCGTCGACGTCGATCTTGGCCAACACCCACGAGCCGTTGCCCTCGTGCGCGAGCTTCTCCAGCGCGGGCGAGAGCTGCTTGCACGGCTCGCACCAGTCGGCCCAGAGGTCGAGCAGCACCGGCACCTGGAAGGAACGGTCGAGCACCTCGGCCTGGAAGGTCGCCTCGCTGACGTCGATGACGCTCGCCGCCGCGGTGGGTGGCGGTGCCGAGGCCGCACGGGCCTGGGCCTCGGACCGGGCCTTGACGGCGGCGAGGTCGACGGCGCCGGACATCGCGGCGGTCATGGCCGAACTGGGGGCCGCGCCGCGGCCGGACGGGGACGGAGCTCCGGGACGCATGTCGTCCATTGTTCCAGCCCGGGGCCCCGCCACCGCGTCGCGTTCGCCGTCAGCAGGCCTTGCGGGTCAGGTCGCAGGTGATCGCTGCGATCCTCGGAGTGCCGAAGCCGGTCACGTAGTCCCAGCCCGGCTGGGTGACGTACGCGCCGTTCGAGGCCGGCAGCCCGGTGGTGGGGTCGGTCGAGCTGACGTCGAAGAAGTCCCGGGCGTACGTCGTCGGGTTCTTGCCCAGGCGGTACAGCGCATAGTTGGCGAAACCGTTGCCCGCTGCACCCTTCGCGCCCTGGACCCGGGCCCACATGCCCTGCCAGAGCGGCGCTGACAGCGACGTCCCGCCACCGGCGCTCGGACCCGACGCCGTCTGGATGGCGTAGCCGTTGCCCACGACGTCCCCGGACTGGGCGGCGACGTCGGCGATCCCGCGGCACACCTGGGTCGGGTCGGTGAGGCAGGAGACGTAGAGGCCCTGGGTCCCGCGCTGGTAGTCCGGAGCCGGGGTGAACAGGGTCGAACCGCCGCCGGAGAACGCCCAGCCGTACTCCCGGCTCCGCGCTCCGGCACCGTCGGTGTACAGCACGGTGCCACCGACCGCGGTCACGTACGGCAACGACGCCGGCGAGTTGGTGATCGGCACGCCCTGGTTGAGGACGCCGTTGCCGGCACCGATGACCGCGGCGAACGCGACCGGGCACGACGACCCGGTGTCGCCGGTCGAGACGAACACCGTCTTGCCCTCGAGGGCGGTCTGGCGGGTGATCTGGCCGAGGGTGTAATCGCTGTTGTTGCCCAGTCCCTGCCCGACCGGCAGCGACGGGTTGAGCAGGGGGATGCCCGCGATCGGACTCACGACCGGCACCGTCTCGCACTCGCCGTAGCTGGCCGACGCCTGCTTCGGGCCGTTGGCGTCGTCGGTGAACTGGCTGAACACCGCCTGGACGTCGGCGTCGGAGAGGTCGTGGCCGAAGTACAGCGTCAGCTTCGAGGCGTTCGGCGCCATGCCGCTGCTCGCCTGGGTGTCGATGTTCCACTCCTCGGCACCCGCGTCGTCGGTGAAGTCGGTGTCGCCCGCGGGGTGTTTGACCGCGACCGGGATCGTCGGCAGGCCGTGGGCCCGCTCGAAGGTGCGCAGCTCGGTGATGACGTGGTCGCTCTGCCCCTCGCCGAACACGGCGAGCTGCTGCCCCTTGCCGGCGTACCCCGCCGGCTGGTCGTAGACCGACCAGAGGTCCTGCGGGGTGGTGAGGCCCGTGCACGTCGTCGAGACGCAGGTGTCCTGCGCCGGCGTCGCCTTGGACGGGGTCGAGTAGTGCTGCAGCGTGTTCAGGCCGCTGATGTTCACGATGCCGAGCGATGCGGGTGAGATCGGCGCGGAGGTGTTGGCGACGAACGTGGTGCCATCGAGGGCGTAGGAATGGAACGTTGTCGCGAACAACGATCCGATCCGAGCCGTGGTGCCGTGGACGCGGACGATGTCCCCCGCCACCGAGGTGCTGTCGACGCTGAGCCCACCACCCGTGAGGTAGCTGCGCACCGCCTGCTGCCGACCGGCCGGGACCCCGAACCGCGCGGCGAACTGTGCCGGCGTCAGGTAGGTGCCGTACGCCGACGACCCCGGCGTGTGCTCGGCGGTGAGCAGCGCCTGCTCCCCGGCGGCGTCCGGCCGGGCCAGGGTGATCGTCAGGGTCAGCGGCGTCGAGGCGGCGACGGTGCCGAGGTCCGTGGCGTTGGCGAGACCCGGCAGCACGTTCTGGGTCACGGTGGACAGGACGGACGCCGAGGCCGGGGCCGCGACGACCGCCACTCCACCGACGGCGACTGCGGTGACCAGCAGGCCCGTCAGGGCGGGGCGAGGGATCGGCATGCCACCCCAACGGGCCGCCCGGCGCCCGGTGACGAGTCGACCAGAAGTTTCCGCAACCCTGACGGGAACCTGATCGCGGTGAGGTCCGGGTCAGGTCGCCGCGGTCCAGCCCTCCGGTCCCACCCCTCCGCCCGGTACCGGCGCGCTCGGGTCGTACGGCTCACGGGTGAAGACGAACGAGCCGAGGTCGAGGTGGGTCGGCACGCCGTCGGCGTCGCGGAGCACCTCGAGGGTCTCCCGGCGGTAGTAGCCCTCACGGCCGGTCCAGACGTCGTCGGTGCCGGTGGGGAGGAAGCGGGACTCGCGTCCGCCGCCGCGCAGCGCGACGATCTCCAGCTCGCGACCCGCGAGGATCCGGACGGCGAAGGGGGTCGGTCCCCAGTACCAGGGGCCCGCCACGGCGAGCAGCCGCGGGTCGGCGTCGGAACGCGGCGCCCACGTCTCGGGCAGCCGCGGTTCGGCCACGGCGACCAGGTCGATCAGGTCCGCGACCAGCCGGGAGATCTTCGGGCCCGAGGTCGCGTTGGCCATCGCCACCGCGGCCAGCCGGTCGTCGGGCGAGACCCAGAGTGTGGCGACGAACCCGGGCATGGAACCGGTGTGACCGGCGAGCCGCCTCGGGGACTTCCCGGCCCGGCTGCCGGCGGGGTCCATGAGCAGTTGCAGCCCGAGGCCGTGGCCGCCGTTCCAGCCGTGCGGGTCGTCGCCGACGGCCGCGAGCCCGCGCATCTCGGCGGCGGTGTCGGCGGCCAGGACGTCCGGCCGTTCCCCCGCGAGCACCCTCGCCCAGGTCGCGAGGTCGGTGAGGGTCGACCACAACTGCCCGGCCGGGGCGAGGACGCCCGCGTCGTGCTCGGGTTCGGGGAGCACGAGGTCCGCCCACGGGTGGACGGCGAGGCCGCGGGCGTGCGGCACCTCCGGGCGCAGGGTGGTGCGCCGCATCCCCAGCGGCTGCAACAGGTGCTCCTGCAGCGCGGCGCGCCACGACGTACCGGTGAGGGCCCCGACGATCTCGCCGAGCACGCCGAAGCCGGTGTTGGAGTAGTGGTACGCCTCGCCCTCGCGCGACACCGTCGCCCGCTCGCCCAGCACGTCCCCGAGCGAGCGGGGGGTGCCGTCGGTCCGTTCCCACCACGGCGGGGTGGTCTCGGCGGCGAGGCCCGCGGTGTGCGCGAGCAGGGCGGCGATCGTGCGGTCCCCGACCGCCGTGCCGGGCAGGTGCTGCTCGACGGTGTCGGTGAGAGCGAGCCGCCCCTCGTCGCGCAGTTGCATGATCAGCGCGGCGGTGAAGGTCTTGGTGATGGAGCCGATGCGGAAGCCGAGGTCGTCCGCCCGGCCGGAACCCTCGAGACCCGTGGTGCCGCGGCCGTCGGACCAGGTGAGGGTGCCGTCGCGCACGACACCCGCGACGATCGCGGGCGCGCGACCTTCGGCCTGCTCGCGGGCGAGGCGGTGCTGCAACGCAGCGATGGTCGGGGGCAACAGGGGCATGGTGACGATCCAACACGAACCCGGTTGTCGGGCGTGTCAGGCTCGGGGAATGCCGATCCGACCACCGGTCCTGCGTCCGGGCGACACCGTGGCCGTCATCTCGCCCTCGGCCGGTCTGACCCAGGTCTTCGCACCCCGCTTCGGGCGCGGCCTGGCCGCACTGCGGGCGAAGTTCGACGTCGAGGTCGTGCTCGCACCGAACGCCGGGCGTGACAACGCCTTCCTGCACGACCACCCGGAGGCCCGGGCCGACGACGTCCACTGGGCGCTCGGCGAGCCGTCGGTGACGGCGCTGGTGTGCGCCATCGGCGGTGACGACGCCGTGCGGCTCGTCCCGCACCTCGACCTGACGCTGATCCGTGAGAACCCCAAGGTCCTCATGGGGTACTCCGACCCGACGATCCTGCACCTGGCCTGGCGCGCCGCGGGCGTCGTCAGTTTCTACGGTCCGGGCATCCTGGCCGGCTTCGACGAGAACGGCGGGTTGTGGGAGCACACCGAACAGTCGGTGCGGCAGACCCTGTTCTCGACGGAGCCGGTCGGACCGTTGCACCCTGCACCGGAGTGGACCGAGGAGTTCCTCGACTGGCACGACGAGTCGCTGCAACGTCCCCGCCGACGCGTCCCGAACGGTGGGTGGACGTGGCTCGGTGGTGACGCCGTCGTCGAGGGTCCGCTGGTCGGCGGTTGCCTCGAGGTGCTCGCGATGGCGCTCGCGTCGCCCGTGTGGCCGGCCGCGGAGTCGTTCGACGGCGCGGTGCTGTTCTTCGAGACCAGCGAGGAGGCGCCGTCGGTCGACCAGGTGAAGTACTTCCTGCGGGCGATCGGGGGCGGGGGTGTGTTCGAGCGGCTGGGCGCCGTCGTGGTCGGGCGCCCGATGCACTACCCGCTGCGCGACACGTTCGCCCAGTACGAGGTGACCGCAGCGGTCGCCCGGGAGTTCGGACGTCCGGACCTGCCGATCGTGGCGGGGTTCGACATGGGCCACACCGTGCCGCACACCGTCCTGCCGCTCGGGATGCCGGTGCGGCTCGATCCGGTCTCCCGCACGGTCACGCTGCCGGAGGCGGCGGTGGTCAACCGCTGAAGTCGCCGGCGTCGACCCGCAGCTTGCGCAGCAGGGCGAACAGCGTGCGCAGGTCGTCGGCGTCGAGGGCGTGCAGTCCGAAGACCCGCTCGTTGAGCACGGCCGTCGACCGCTCCGCGACGGTCCGGCCCTCGTCGGTGATCGTGGCGAGCACCCCGCGACCGTCCTGCGGGTTGGGTCGGCGCACCACCAGGCCGGCACCCTCGAGGCGGTCGATGACGTTCGTGACCGAGGTCGCGTGTACCTGCAGCCGCTCGCCGATGCGCGACAGCGACAGCGCCCCGTCGCGCGAGAACGTCAGCAGCACCAGCGCCTCGTAGCGGGAGAAGGTCAGCCCGAACGGCCGCAGCGCGCCGTCGAGGTCGGCGAGCAACACCTGCTGGGCCCGCATGATCGAGGTGACCGCGCGCATGGCGTCGTAGACCTCGGGCTTCTCCCCCGGCCAGTGCCGCTCCCACAGCTCACCCGCGCGGGCCACGGGATCGAACGACAGCGGCATGGTCACAACCCTAGGCGGTGGTGCGGAACGGCCGCGCGTCGCGAGCGGTCGGGTCAGAAGCCCTGGTCGTTGCCGGGGCGGTACTCGGCGACCTGCTCGAGCAGGTGCGCGAGGTCGTCGGCCGATCCGGGCGGCGCGGCGACCACCGGCGTGCCGACCCGTTCGGCCTCGGCGCACTCGGCCGCGGTGCCGTCGGCCGGGACACCGGGCGGCGTCAGGTCGATCATGACGTCGGCCATGTCGATCGCGGCGTCGTTGACCGACTGCGCCGCCTCGTGCCACGCGCCCTGCCACGCCCGGTGCGGCGAGTACACCAGGCACCCGTCCTTGACGAGCGCGACCCGGACGGCGTCGCGCCAGGTGGTGTACTCGACGTGGCGGGGGCTCTCCCACTCCACCCACCAGTGCTTGATGGGGCCGGCGAGCATGACCCGTACCGGGAGGTCGGTCGCCTCGTCGACCTCGACGGCACCGTGGCCCTCGATCGCGAGCTGGGCGGGATCCAGACCGGACGTCATCAGCTACTCCTGATCAGTGGTGGGTGCAGGGTGGTGGCGGGCCCCCGACGGTAGAGCGCGGCCGGTCGACCCACCTCACGGGTGGTGGTCTCCCCGGTCGCGACGAGGAAGCCCTCGGCGCCGGTGACCTTGCGGTGGAAGTTGCGGGGGTCGAGCGGTCGCCCCCAGACGATCTCGTACACGCGCCGCAGCTCGGCGACCGTGAACGTCTCCCCGCAGAAGGCCGTCGCGAGCGGGGTGTACTCGAGCTTGGCCCGCGCGCGCTCGATGCCGTCGGCGAGGATCCGGGTGTGGTCGAACGCGAGTGACCGGACCCCGTCGACCGGCGTGTAGCGGGCGGACGCGGCGTCGGTCCCGGCGACGGCCTCGGGCAGGTCGGGCACGAAGGCCAGGTAGGCGACGGTCACGACCCGGCCGCGGGGATCGCGGCGCGGGGTGCCGTAAGTCTGCAGTTGTTCGAGGTGGGCGGGCGCCCGCAGTCCGGTCTCCTCCCGCAGTTCCCGCCGGGCCGCGGCCGGGAGGTCCTCACCGACCAGGACGAACCCGCCGGGCAGGGCCCACTTCCCGCGGTGGGGCTCGACTCCTCGACGCACGAGCAGGACCTGCAGCGCGTCATCGCGCACGGTGAGCACGACGACGTCGACGGTGAGCGTCACCACGCTTTGCGTCATGGTGACGACAATAGCAGGAGGTCGGCGTAGCGTCTGAGTTGTCGTCAAGTCGACGACAAAGCGAGGCGGCTCTCCAGCCGTCCACGAGAGGAAGGCCAGCCGATGGCCGACATCAGCCGGTACCCGTTCACCCGTCACCTGCGTGCCACCGCGACGACCTGGATCCGGCACACGCGCCGCGGTCAGGTGGTCCACGAGGGCCGCGAGCAGTCCTTCTGGTTCCGGCCCCTGTCGGCCGTGCTCTCGGAGGTACCGGTCGACGACCGCGAACTGCCGATGCTCTTCCACGCGCGGACGCTGGACTTCCAGGACGTCACCGTGCAGGCCACGGTGACCTACCGCGTCCACGCGCCCGAGCTCGCCGCCGACCGCCTCGACTTCGGGCTCGATCCGGAGACCGGCCGGTGGCGGGCCGATCCGTTGTCGACGCTCGCCGGGCTGCTGACCGAGAGCGCGCAGCAGCACGCCCTCGAGGTGCTGGCCCGGATGCCGCTCGCCGCGGCCCTGGCCGGCGGGGTCGCGGCGGTGCGCGAGGCCGTCGCCGGGGGCCTCCGTGCCGATCCCCGGATCGACGCGACCGGCCTGCACCTCGTCGACGCCCGGGTGGTGGCCGTCCGCCCCGAACCCGAGGTCGAGCGGGCGCTGCAGACCCCCGCGCGCGAGCAGGTGCAGCAGGACGCCGACAAGGCGACCTACGGGCGTCGCGCCGTCGCGGTCGACCGCGAGCGCGCCATCGCCGAGAACGAGATGCAGAACCAGATCCTGTTGGCGCGCCGCGAGGAGGAACTGGTCGTCCAGCGCGGCGGCAACGCCCGCCGGCAGGCCGAGGAGGCCGCGGCCGCCGCCGGCATCGAGGCCCGAGCCGCCCTCGAGCGGACCGAGCTCGCCACCCGGGGGCAGGCCACGGCGACCCGCGAGGTCGGAGCCGCCCGAGCCGAGGCCGAGGCCGCGAAACTGCAGGCCTACGCGCAGATCCCGGAGGGCGTGCTGGTGGCGCTGGCCCTGCAGGACCTGGCCGCGAACCTGCCGAAGATCCAGAGCCTCGTGCTCACCCCCGACCTGCTCGCGCCGGTGCTGGCCAAGCTCGGCGCGGTGGGCACGCCGGGAGACGGCGGCGGGCGGTGAGCGCGACCCTGGCTCCGCGCGCGGTGGTGGTGTACCGGCGGACCGAACTCGCCGACCTGCTGGCCCGGCACGGCACGCGCGGAGGGGCTGCGTTCTACCTCGCCCAGCGCGGCCGCGACATCGCCGACGTCGAGGCCGACGACGCCGCGCACCGTGCCGCCCGGCAGGCGGTGTCGGCAGCGGTCCCGGTGGAGTGGCGGCGCGGCGAGGTGGAACGGGCCGACCTCGCACGTTTCCTGTTCGCGCCCGGGGACGTCGTCGTCGCGGTCGGCGCGGACGGCGTGGTGGCGAACGTCGCCAAGTACCTCGCCGGGCAACCGGTCGTCGGCATCGACCCGCAACCGGGTCGGGGGGTCGGCGCGCTCGTCTCCCCCGCTTCGCCGCGGCTACGAACGTTGCTCGAAGCAACGGTGCACGACGAGGTCGGGATCGAGCACCGCACGATGGTCCGGGTCGTCACCGACGACGGCCAGGAGCTCACCGCCCTGAACGAGATCTACCTCGGGCACGCCTCGCACCAGACCGCCCGCTACCGCCTCACGGTCGACGGGCGGGAGGAACGGCAGGCGTCGTCGGGGTTGCTGGTCGGTTCGGGTACCGGCGCGACGGGGTGGTGCGCGTCGACCGCGGGCGAGCGGCACAGCACGCTGGCGCTGCCGACCCCGACCGAGCAGCGCCTGGCGTGGTTCGTCCGGGAGGCCTGGCCGTCGCCCACCACCGGCACCACGCTCACCGAGGGCGTCCTCGAGGGCCGCGGGCTGGACCTGCAGGTCGAGAGCGACCACCTCGTCGCGTTCGGCGACGGCGTCGAGGCCGACCACCTCGACCTGCTCCGGGGCCAGCGCGCCCGCCTCGACGTCTCCCCCCGCACCCTCACCCTCGTCCGCCCCTGAAACCCCGAATTCTGTGTACTCCTGCGGCCTGGCGCTGCAGAAGTACACAGAATTTGGCCGTCAGAGGCCGTCAGAGGCCGTCGAGCAGGCGGTCGGCGGCGGTGAACGGCGACAGCTCACCGGCGGCGACGGCCACGGCGGCGCGCGACAGGCCGTCCGGTCCGCGCGCCGCGAGCAGTCGGGCGTGGACGACGTCCTGCACCAGCGCCTCGACCTCGACTTCCGCCCGGGCCGCACGCCGGGCCGCGAGCCCGGACCCGTCGCCGCGGCGCAGCCACGCGGCGTGGGCGTCCAGCGCGGCCAGGACGTCGTCGACACCACGCCCCTGCGAGGCCACGGTCTTGACGATCGGTGCCCGCCACACCTCGGGATCGTGGTCGCGGGCCATGGCGAGCACCTGCCGCAGTTCGCGCGCCACGACGTCGGCACCGTCGCGGTCGGCCTTGTTGACGACGTAGACGTCGGCGACCTCGAGGATCCCGGCCTTGGCCGCCTGCACGCCGTCGCCGAGGCCGGGCGCGAGCAGCACGATCGTGGTGTCGGCAAGCGAGGCGATCTCGACCTCGGCCTGGCCGACCCCGACCGTCTCGACCAGGACGACGTCGAACCCGGCGGCGTCGAGCACCCGCAACGCCTGCGGCACCGCGGCGGCGAGACCACCCAGCCGGCCGCGTGAGGCCAGCGAGCGGATGTAGACACCGTCGTCGGACGCGTGCTCGCCCATGCGGATCCGGTCACCGAGCAGGGCGCCGCCGGAGAACGGCGACGACGGGTCGACCGCGAGGACCGCGACCGTGTCGCCGCGGGCCCGCAGCACCCCGACCAGCGCCGACGTCGAGGTCGACTTGCCCACCCCGGGCGGGCCGGTCAACCCGACCACCCGTGCGGAACCCGCGTGCGGGGCGAGCAGATCGGCCGCCCGGCGCGCGTCGGGCCCTGCCCCGTCGACCTGCTCGACGAGCGTCAGGAGCCGGGCGATGGCGCGGCGTTCACCGCGTCGGGCGCCCTCGACCAGGGCGTCGACGTCGGGCGTCGGCACTCAGGAGGCGGGAACGGTGAGCAGCAGCGCGTCACCCTGACCGCCGCCACCGCAGAGCGCGGCCGCGCCGAGACCGCCGCCGCGGCGCTGGAGTTCGAGCGCGAGCGTGAGGGCGAGCCGCGCGCCGGACATGCCGATCGGGTGGCCGAGTGCGATGGCGCCGCCGTTGGGGTTGACCTTGGCCGGGTCGATGCCCAGGGCCGCGGTCGAGACCAGGCCGACCGCGGCGAACGCCTCGTTGATCTCGACCAGGTCGAGGTCGTCGACGGTCTTGCCGGCCTTGGCCAGCGCGTGCTTGATGGCGTTCGACGGCTGCTCCTGGAGCGAGTTGTCCGGGCCGGCGACGTTGCCGTGTGCACCGATCTCGGCGAGCCAGGAGAGCCCGAGCTCCTCGGCCTTGGCCTTGCTCATGACCACGACCGCGGCCGCGCCGTCGCTGATCGGCGAGGACGAACCGGCGGTGATCGTGCCGTCCCTGCTGAACGCGGGCTTGAGCTTGGCGAGGGTCTCGGCGGTGGTGTCGGGGCGGATGCCTTCGTCGGCCCGGACCTCGAGCGGGTCGCCCTTGCGCTGGGGTACCTGGACGGTGACGATCTCCTCGTCGAACACACCGTTCTTCTGCGCCAGGGCCGCCTTCTGGTGCGACGCGGCCGCGAACTCGTCCTGCTGCTCGCGGGTGACGGTGTAGCGCTTGTTGTGCTCCTCGGTGGACGCCCCCATCGCGATGTGGTCGAAGGCGTCGGTGAGGCCGTCGTGGGCCATGGCGTCGACCATCTCGATCGCGCCGTACTTGGTGCCCTTGCGCGAGTTCGGCAGCAGGTGCGGCGCGTTGGTCATGGACTCCATGCCGCCCGCGACGACGATGTCGAACTCGCCGGCGCGGATGAGCTGGTCGGCCAACGCGATGGCGTCGAGACCGGACAAGCAGACCTTGTTGATGGTCAGCGACGGCACGCTCATCGGGATGCCGGCGTTCACCGCGGCCTGGCGGGACGGGATCTGACCCGCGCCGGCCTGCAGCACCTGGCCCATGATCACGTACTCGACCTGGTCCGGCGCGACCCCGGAACGCTTCAAGGCGCCCTTGATGGCGAACCCGCCGAGGTCGGTGCCGGAGAAGGACGTCAGTTCGCCGAGCAGCCGGCCCATCGGGGTGCGGGCACCGCCCACGATGACCGAGGTGCGGGGGGCGGGGGTGGACGTCATCGGTGACTCCGTTCGACGGCTGCCGGGTGTCTCGCGAGCGTATCGGCGGCGGGCGTGCGGGCGGTGTGAGACCTCGCACGTCGGTTCCGCAGCGCCGCGGGCTGCGCCACGATGACCCGATGGACGCCGCCGTCGCCAGCCTGTTCCTCCGGATCGACCACGTCGGGATCGCTGTCCCCGATCTCGACGAGGCCATCGCCTTCTACCGCGACACGTTGGGGATCGTCAGCGTGCACGAGGAGACCAACGAGGAACAGGGCGTCCGCGAGGCCATGCTGGCGGTGGGTGACGGCACCAGCCGCATCCAGTTGCTGGCCCCGCTGTCGGAGACCTCGACGATCGCGAAGTTCCTCGACCGCAACGGCCCCGGCCTGCAGCAACTGGCCGTCACCGTCGACGACGTCGAGGCTGTCGCCGCCACGTTGCGCGGTCGCGGCCTGCGACTGCTCTACGACGCCCCCAGGCGGGGCACCGCGGGGAGCAGGGTCAACTTCGTCCACCCGAAGGACGTCGGGGGCGTGCTGCTCGAACTGGTCGAGCCCGCCGCGGAGGCCGCTCACTGACCCGTGAGGGCGGCCACTTCGCTGTTCCCGTAAGGGTTACCGCTCGGTAACTTCTGCCCATGCCAGCCGCCGACGCCATGGCCGCCATCCGCGACGTCCTCGCCCGAGCCGAGCAGACGACGTCCGATGCCGAGCTCCACACCCTGCTGACCGGACTCGCCGACCTCGAGGTGCCCGACACCTACAAGGGCGTCGTCGTCCGTGCCGACGAGGCCGACATGTTCGCGGGCCTCGAGACCCGCGACAAGGACCCGCGCAAGAGTCTGCACGTGCAGGACGTCCCGACGCCCGAGGTCGGTCCGGGTGAGGCGCTGGTCGCCGTCATGGCGAGCGCGGTCAACTACAACACCGTCTGGACCTCGATCTTCGAGCCGGTGTCGACGTTCTCGTTCCTCAAGCGCTACGCCAAGGCGGTGCCATCCGCGGCCAAGCACGACCAGCCGTTCCACGTCGTCGGCTCCGACCTCGCGGGCGTCGTCGTGCGGGTCGGCGAGGGCGTCACGAAGTGGAAGCCGGGCGACCGCGTCGTCGCGCACTGCCTCTCGGTCGAACTCGAGGACCACCAGGGCCACGACGACACCATGCTCGACCCGCAGCAGCGGATCTGGGGCTTCGAGACCAACTACGGCGGCCTCGCCGAACTGGCCCTGGTCAAGAGCAACCAGCTCATGCCCAAGCCCGAGCACCTCACCTGGGAGGAAGCCGCCTGCCCCGGCCTGGTGAACTGCACCGCCTACCGCCAGCTCGTGAGCCACCACGGCGCGAACATGAAGCAGGGCGACGTCGTCCTCATCTGGGGCGCGTCCGGTGGCCTGGGTTCCTACGCCACCCAGATGGCGCTCAACGGCGGTGCCGTGCCGGTGTGTGTCGTGTCCTCGCCGGAGAAGGCCGAGATCTGCCGGCGGATGGGCGCGGAGTTGATCATCGACCGCACCGCCGAGGGCTACAAGTTCTGGAACGACGAGGGCACCGAGCAGGACCCGCGGGAGTGGAAGCGGTTCGGCGCGAAGATCCGTGAGCTGACCGGGGGCGACGATCCCGACATCGTGTTCGAGCACCCGGGCCGTGAGACCTTCGGCGCGAGCGTCTACGTCGCCAAGAAGGGCGGCACGATCGTCACCTGCGCGTCGACCTCGGGCTACCTGCACGAGTACGACAACCGCTACCTGTGGATGAACCTCAAGCGGATCGTCAGCTCCCACTTCGCCAACTACAAGGAGGCGTGGGAGGCCAACCGGCTCATCGCCCGCGGTCTGATCCACCCGACGCTGTCCAGGGCCTACCCGATGGCCGAGACCGGGCAGGCGGCGTACGACGTCCACCGCAACGCCCACCAGGGCAAGGTGGGCGTGCTGTGCCTCGCGCCCACCGAGGGCCTGGGCGTGCGTGACACCGCCCTCCGGGCGAAGCACGAGGACGCGATCAACCGCTTCCGCGACGTCTGAGACCGGCGCGTCCGGTCGGACGGTTCGAGATGACGACTGACGCTGTCTCGGGAAGACTTGTCGCCAGTAGGGTGCAGCCCTGCCAGCCCACGCGACATCGGTCGTGAGCGCACCGCGGAAGAGGACGACATGATCGAGGACGACAGCCGGCCCGACGTCGACGAGCTCGACACGACCGTGGAGTCGGACGACGACGACGGCGGCCTGCTGGGCGACGACGGCTTCGACCCCGACCTGCAGCTGGCCCGTTCGCGCCGTCCGGGCCGGGCCCGGCGGGTACGGCCGTCGTTCGAGAGCGCGATGCGCGGCTACGACCGCACCCAGGTCGACACCTTCGTCGCCGAACTCGAGGAGCAGCTGCGGATCGCGGACTCCGACCGCGACGAGGCGGCGGCCCGCGCGGCCGACCTCGCGACCCAGCTGGCGTCGAACTACTCGACCCTGGAGAGCCTGCGCAAGCAGGCGGCGAGCAAGCCGCCGGCGGCGGCGCCCGCCCCGGAGAAGCTCGACCTCGACAACGTCGATCCGTACGTCCAGGACATCATCAACAGCGCCCAGCAGGTCGCGAAGCGCACCCGCACCGAGGCCGACAGCTACTCCAACCGCGTGCGGACCGCCGCCGACGAGGAGGCGCAGCGCGTCGTCGAGGAGGCCCAGCGCGACGCCAGCAGCATGCTGGTGCAGGCCCGCAAGCGTCACGCCGACCTCGACAAGCTGGTCGCGGACAAGACCCGTGACGCCGACGAGTACGCCGCGCGGGTCCGTTCCGAGGCCGACGCCGACGCCGAGTCGATCCGCGCCGAGGCGCAGGTCCGCATCGACGCCGCCCTCGAGTCCGCCACCACGGCCCAGCGCAACGCCGAGGCGCAGTACTCGGCTCGCGTCGGCGAGGCCGAGACCGTCGCCGAGCGGGTCCGCGCCGAGGCCGACGCGTACTCCCAGCGCCTGCACGCCGAGGCCGACACGTACGCCGAGGAGCAGCGCGGCGCGGCCGACAACGACGCCGAGGCCGCCCGCGACGCCGCGCGCGCCGAGGCCGCCCAGATCGTCGAGGCCGCCGCCGCCCGCAAGAGCGAGGCCGACAAGGACCACGCCCGCCGGGTGGCCGCGCTCGAGGCCGAGACCGGTCGCAAGCGGCAGGAGGCCGACCAGCACGCGGCCACCGTCACCTCGCGCGCCCGCGCCGAGCTCTCGAAGGCGCAGGAGGAGTCGACCGCGCTGCGGGCCGAGGCCAAGGCCGACATCGACAAGGCCAACCGCGAGGCCGCCGAGGCCCGCGCCAAGGCCGAGCAGGCGTCCAAGGAGCGTCGACAGACGGCCGAGGAGGACTTCGAGATCGCGTTGCGCCGTCGCCGCAGCCACGAGGACGAGCAGGCCCGCCGCCGCGCGGCCCGCGCCCAGACCGAGGCCAACCAGCTCGTCGACGCCGCCCGGATCGAGGCCGAGCGCATCGAGCGGGAGGCCAAGGCCCGGGCCGACGCCCTCGAGGCGGCCCGGCGGCAGACCGAGCGCGCGCTGTCCGAGCTGCACGTCAAGCTGGGGGCGTTGCTGCCCGAGAACGTCGGCGCCGGGGCGGAGTAGCCCGCTCCCGGCGCGACGCCGCCGTGACGCAGCGGTGGCCGGACTGCAACCTGGCAACGGCTTGGGTGGGTCGTCGAGGTCTGGGAAACTGGTCCCCATGGCAGACCGGCTCCCCGAACGCGACGACGAGACGATGATCATGGGTACGCCCGCCGCCGGCGACACCCAGACCATCCCGACCATCAACGCGCCGGTGGCCGACGACGCGCTCGGCGGACTGCTGCCCATGCTCGACGACCCCCGCCGCCGGTTCGACACCGTCATGCGGGGCTACGACCGTCACCAGGTCGACGTCTACGTCGCGAAGCTCGAGGACGACAACCGGTCGCTCGCCACCGGCCGCAGCGAGAACTCGACCCGCGTGTCCGACCTCGCGGCCCAGCTCGCGAGCGCCCAGGCCGAGATCGAGTCGCTGCGCCGACGGGTCGCCGCGGCCGTCGAGACCATCGACCCCGACAACGTCGACTCCCGGGTGCAGGAGGTCGTCGCGCTCGCGCAGCAGGTGGCGCGCCAGACCCGCGCCGACGCCGAGAACGACGCCCGACGCATCCGCGAGTCGGCCACCGCGTCCGCGGAGACCGCGAAGGCCGAGGCCAAGGCGGAGTCCGACCAGGTCATGTCGGCCGCGACCCAGCGCATGGCCGAGGCCGACCAGACCTACACCCGCAAGGTGTCCGAGGCCGACGCCCACGCCGCGGAGGTCGGCGCCCGTGCGGAGGAGGAACTGCGCCTCGCCCGCGAGGAGGTCGCCGCCCTGCGCGGCACCGCCACCCAGGAGGTCGCCCAGCTGCGCGCCACCGCGGCCGAGGAGATCGCCGAGGCCGCGACGGCGTCGAGCGCCGCCCGCACTGAAGCCGACCGGGTCTCCCGCGAGGCCCGCGAGCGCGCGGACGCCGAGGCCGCCGCGAAGCGTCGGCAGGCCGAGGAGGACTTCGAGATCACGCTGCGGGTGCGGCGTCGTCGCGAGGAGGAGGAGGACCGCGAGCGCCGTGCGGCGGCGCTGCGCGAGGCCACCGGGATCGTCTCCGACGCGGGTGACACCGCCGACCGGATCACCCGTGAGGCCAAGGCCGAGGTCGAACGCCTGGACCACGAGCGCCACCGCGTGCACGCCGAACTCGGCACCATCGCGGGCCGGATCCAGGGCATTGTCAGCGACCACGACCCGGCGCGGAACCCGCTCGCCACGTCCTGACCCGCTCTCCCCGACCGGCGAGTGGTCACCTCTCCCGGTGAGTGGTCACCTCTTCCTGCCCACTCGGCGGTGGAACCGACCACTCACCAGATCAACTCCAGCGACGCGTGACGGTGCGGCGCTCGCGGTTCGCCCAGCAGGCGGTGTGCCAGTGGCGGCGGTCGTCGCCGTCGCCGTCGGCACGCCAGGCGACGACGTGACCCAGACCGGCGTTGATGAGCTGGTCGCACCCGGGGCAGCGGTAGGTGCCGTCACCGACCGTGGTGGTGCGCACCTCGTACGCCTCGCCGCGGTAGGACTCGACCCGGCTCACTCCCCCGCGCGGCGTCGGCGGCGCCTGCCGCAGGGCACGGTTCTTCCGGGGCACGCCCTCCAGCGTACGAACCGCGTGTGTCAGCTCCAGTCGCGGAAGCCCTGGCCGGTCTTGCGGCCCAACCGACCGGCCGTGACCAGGTGTTCGAGGAGCGGGGCGGGGGCGAAACCGGGCTCGCGGAACTCCAGGTAGAGCTCGCGCTGGATCGCCAGCGACACGTCCAGTCCGACGACGTCGAGCAGCTCGAACGGACCCATCGGGTAGCCGCAGCCGACCTTCATCGCGGTGTCGATGTCGTCGGCGGTCGAGTAGTGCGACTCCAGCATGCGGACGGCGTCGTTGAGGTACGGGAACAGCAGCGCGTTGACGATGAACCCGGCGCGGTCGCCGCAGCGCACGGCGTGCTTGCCGATCCGCTCGCACACCGCGACCGCCGTGGCCTCGACCTCGGGGTCGGTGCGCACGGTCGAGACGACCTCGACCAGCTTCATCACCGGCGCCGGGTTGAAGAAGTGCAGGCCGACGACGTCGCGGGCGCGGGTGGTCGCCGCGGCGCACTCGATCACCGGCAGCGACGACGTGGTGGTCGCGAGGACCGCACCGGGCTTGCAGATCTCGTCGAGCGCGGCGAACAGCGTCTGCTTGACCTGCAGGTCCTCGACGACGGCCTCGACGACGAGGTCGACACCGGCGAGGTCGTCGGGCGACGCAGTGGGCGTGATCCGGGCGATCGCTGCATCACGCAACGGTTGCTCGAGCTTGCCGCGGGCGACGGCCTTGTCGAGCGAACGCGTGACGCCGGCGACGATCTTCTCGGCCTTCTCCGGCGTGCGGGCGACGGCGAGGACGTCGTAGCCGCCCTTGGCCAGCACCTCGACGATGCCGGTGGCCATCGTGCCGGACCCGACCACGCCGACCGTCTGCACCGGCCGCGGGGTCGCCGAGGCATCCGGCAACCCGGCCGCGGGCTCCGTGCCGACCGAGGAATCCCCCACGACGGTCGGGGAATCCGGCCGGTCGTAGGCGTAGAAACCGCGCCCGGTCTTCCGGCCGAGGAGCCCGGCGGTGATCATCTGCTTGAGCACCGGGGTCGGCGCGTGCAGGCGGTCCCGGCCCTGCTTGTACATCGTGTCGAGGATCTCGTACGCGGTGTCGAGGCCGATGAGGTCCAGCAGCGCGAGCGGCCCCATGGGCAGTCCGCACCCGAGCTTCATCGCGGCGTCGATGTCCTCGCGGGTGGCGTACCGCGACTCGTACATCGACGCGGCGTGGTTGAGGTAGCCGAACAGCAGCGCGTTGGCGACGAAACCCGCGCGGTCGCCGATGGTGACGTCGTTCTTGCCGAGCTTCTCAGCGAACGCGGCGACGTCGGCGATGACCTCGTCGTCGGTGACGACACTGCGCACGACCTCGACCAGCTTCATGACCGGCGCGGGGTTGAAGAAGTGCATGCCGATGACCTTGTCCGGCCGCGACGTGGCGACCGCGATCTCGGTGACCGACAACGACGACGTGTTGGTGGCCAGCACCGCCTCCGGCGGACAGATCCGGTCGAGTTCGCCGAACACCGCCCGCTTGAGGTCGAGCGACTCCGGGACGGCCTCGACCACGAGGTCGACCTCGGCGAGCTGCTCCATGTCGGTCACGAACGCGATCCGGCCGACCAGCGACGACGCGTCGCTCTCGGTGAGCTTGCCGCGCTTCACGGCGCGGTCGACCGAGTGCTGCACGTGGCCGCGGCCGCGCTCCAACGCCGGCTCGTCGCGCTCGACCGCGACGACGTCGAGGCCGTTGCGGGCGAAGACCTCGGCGATCCCGGCGCCCATCGTCCCGAGGCCGACGACACCGACCTTCTCGAACGTCCTGCTCATGATCGTGACCCCTTCGTCCCGGCGGCTCCCCGCCCCCACACGGTGCGCACCATGCGCACGAGAGTCGGCACCGCCCACCGCGGGCGCTCGTACGAGGTCACCGTCAGCGGCGCCTTCATCCGCTGCGAGGCGACCGAGCGCTGCCAGACGAACTCCCGCAGCCCCTCGCGGCCGTGGATGCGTCCGAAGCCCGACGCCCCCACACCGCCGAACGGCAGTTCCGGGACCATCGCGTACGACAGCACCGAGTTCACCGACACCATCCCGGTGCGCAGCCGGTTCGCGATCCGTTCGCCGTCGTGGCGGCTGAAGACCGCGGCGCCGAGGCCGAAGTCCGTGCCGTTGGCGCGCTCGACCGCCTCGTCCTCGTCGCGGACCCGCGCGATCGTCAGCGTCGGGCCGAAGGTCTCCTCCTGCACCGCGGCCGACCACTCGGGGACGTCCACGAACACCGAGGGTTGCACCAGGAAGCCGTCGACGGCGCCCGACACGACCGCCCGGCCCCCGTCGGCCTCGGCCGCGGCGAGATGGCGGCGGATGACGTCGACCTGGCCCGGCATCGTGATGGGGCCGTAGTCGCGGCCCGCCCGCAGCCTCGACGCCCGGCGGGTGACGGCCGCGACGAACGCGTCGTGGACGGCCTCGACGGCGTAGACCCGCTCGATGCCGATGCAGGTCTGGCCGGCGTTGGTGAACCCGCCCCAGACCGCGGCGTCGGCCGCGGCCTCGACGTCGGCGTCGGCCGCGACGATGAGGGCGTCCTTGCCCCCGCACTCGATGACCACCGGGGTGAGGGTGTCGGCGCACGCGGCCATCACCTTCTTGCCGGTCGCGGTGGACCCCGTGAAGGCGAGTTTGCCGACACCCGAGCGACACAAGGCGTCGCCGGTGGCACCGAAGCCCGTGACCAGGGAGAAGACCGGGTGCTCGGGGACGACCTCGGCGAAGGTGTCGACGAGCCACGCGCCCACGGCCGGGGTGTACTCGCTGGGCTTGAACACCACGGCGTTGCCCGCGGCCAGGGCGTAGCTGATCGAGCCCATCGGCGTGTGGACCGGGTAGTTCCACGGCCCGATGACGCCCACGACGCCGAACGGGCGGTTCTGCACCCGGGCCCGCATGTTCATCGCCAGCAGACCGGGACGCACGGCGTGGTCGGCCAGGACCTTGCCCGCGTGCTTGGCCGCCCAGTCGAGGTGCTCGACGGCGAGCGCCGCCTCGCCCACGGCGTCGTCGTACGTCTTGCCGTTCTCGCGGTGCATGAGGTCCGCGAGCTCGGGCAGCCGGGCCGCGAGGATGCGCCGCCAGGCGAGCAGCCGGGCCTTGCGGCCGTCGAACCCGAGGTCGGCCCACCAGGCCGCGGCCGGCCGGGCCGCGGCGACGACCTCCGCCACCCGCGCGGCGTCGTCGACCGGGAAGCTCGCCACGACCGCACCCGTGGCGGGGTCCAGGCTGTCGAAGGTCGAGGCGGTGGGCGTGCTGGTCGGCGCGGCGATCTGGTCCGTGGTCACGCGGGTCTCCTGACGGTCGGCTCCGCGCAGACGTTACCGGCGGGTAACACGCCGCGGCCAGAGTTGCGGACACGCGCCACACCCCGTCGATAGGGTGGCGCGACGGTCACCACCAACGGGAGGACGACGCCACCGATGCGCATCGGGATGGTCTGCCCGTACTCGTTCGAGGTGCCCGGCGGCGTGCAGTGGCACGTCCGCGACCTGGCCGAGTACCTCATCGGCCACGGCCACGAGGTCAGCGTCCTCGCCCCGGCCGACGACGACACCCCCCTGCCGCCGTACGTCGTGAGCAGCGGCCGGGCCGTCCAGATCCCCTACAACGGGTCGGTGGCCCGGGTGAACTTCGGCCCGCGCGCCATGGCCCGCGTCTCGCGGTGGGTCGAGAGCGGCAGCTTCGACCTGCTGCACCTGCACGAACCGATCACGCCCAGCATCTCCCTGCTGGCGCTCTGGGCGGCCGAGACGCCCGTCGTGGCGACGTTCCACACGGCGTCGGTCCGCTCCCGGGCCATGCAGTCGGCCCGCCCGGTCATCGGCGCCAGCCTGGACAAGATCGTCGGCCGGATCGCGGTGTCGGCCGAGGCGCAACGCACGCTGCGCGAGGGCATGCACGCGGACGCGGTGGTCATCCCCAACGCGGTCTACACCAGTGCGTTCGCCGACGCCGAGCCCGAACCCGCGTGGTGCGGCACCCCGGACCGGCCCACCATCGGCTTCCTCGGCCGCATCGACGAGTCCCGCAAGGGCCTCGCGGTGGTGCTGGCGGCCCTGCCCACCGTGCTCGCCCGCTTCCCGGGCGCCCGGCTGCTGGTGGTCGGGCCGGGCGACCAGGCCGAGGCCGTCGAGGGCGTGCCCGAGGACGTCCGGAGGCACGTCGAGTTCCTCGGGGCGGTCTCGGACGAGGAGAAACACCGCTTCTACCGCTCGATCGACGCGTTCGTCGCCCCGCACACCGGCGGCGAGAGCTTCGGCATGGTGCTGGTCGAGGCGATGTCGGCGGGCGTGCCGGTGGTGGCGAGCGACATCCCGCCGTTCGCCGACGTCCTCGGGCCGGACCTGTCGCACCTGTCGTTCCCGGTGCAGGACGCCCCCGCCCTCGCCGGGCGGGTGCTCCAGTTGCTCGCCGACCCCGAGCTGCGTGCCGACGCCGCCGCCACCGGACGCCGGGTGGCCGCCCAGTACGACTGGTCGACCGTGGCCGCCCGGATCGTCGAGGTGTACGAGCTCGCTCGGCTGTCCTGGGCCAGCATGGCCGAGGCGTTCGAGGCCGAACCGGCGCGCACCGCCCGGCTGCCGGGCGAGCGGCGCCGTGACCGCGCCGTCTCGTGGATCCGCCGCGGCGAGCTGTAGAGGACCATCGTCGAGGTGGACGCCCTGTTGATCGCCGTCACCGTGGTCGGCGTCGTCATCCTGCTGGCGTGGGTGCTGTCGTACCGCGCCTCGCGCATCGACCGGCTGCACGCCCGCATCGAGGGCTGCTGGCACGCCCTCGACGCCATGTTCGTGCGCCGCAGCGAAGCCCTGCTGGAGCTGGCCAACTCCGCCACGCTCGACCCCGCCAGCTCGCTGCTGTTGAGCTACGGCGTGAGCGACGTGCTGGAGCTGCAGGACGCCGACCCCGACCACGCCCGGCGGGTCGCGGGCGAGAACGAACTGGCCGCCACCGCCACCCTGCTGCTCGCCGAGGCCTCGCCGGCCGCGCTGGCCGAGGTCGACCCGGTCATGCGGGCCACGGTCCAGCAGACCGTGCGCCAGGTCGACGTCGCGGCCTCGTTCTACAACGACGCGGTGTCCGACGTCATCGCCATCCGCGACCAGGCGCTCACCAAGGTCGCGTGCCTCGCGGGCAAGGCCCCCCGCCTGCACCGCATCGAGGTCGCCTCGGTCGACGTCGCCCCACTGGCCGGCGCCACCGGCGCGGACGTCCGCGACCCGCTGTCCCGCTGACGTCTCGTCAGAACAGGCGCAGCGACGGGTCGTCGGTGCCGCGCAGGGCCTCGTAGTCCAGCACCAGCGTCTCGATGCCCCGGTCGTGGGCGAGGACCCGGGCCTGGGGCTTGATCTCCTGGGCCGCGAAGACCCCGCGCACCGGCGCGAGGAGCGGGTCGCGGTTGAGCAGGTCCAGGTAGCGGGTCAACTGCTCGACACCGTCGATCTCGCCGCGTCGCTTGATCTCCACCGCCACCGAGACCCCCTCGGGCGAGCGGGCCAGCAGGTCCACCGGACCGATCGGGGTCGGGTACTCGCGCCGCACCAGCCGGTAGCCCGGGCCGAGCGTCTCGATGTGCATCGCGAGCAGCGCCTGCAGGTGGGCCTCGACGCCGTCCTTGACCAGGCCCGGGTCGATGCCGAGGTCCTCGGAGTGGTCGTGGAGGAACTCGTCGATGGTGATGACGAGCTTCTCCCCCGCCTTGTTGGTGACCGTCCACTCCGCCCGGCCGTCGAGCGCCTCGCCCTCGACCAGCGTGCAGGGCGGCGACATCCAGTTCAGCGGCTTGTACGCGCGGTCGTCGGCGTGGATCGACACGCTGCCGTCGCGTTTGACCAGCAGCAACCGGGTGGCGGGCGGGAGGTGGGCGGTCAGGCGCCCGAGGTAGTCGACGCTGCAGCGGGCTATGACCAGACGCACGGGCGCGGACCCTACCCGGTGAGGTGGGTGGGACCGGCTGGGTAGAACTGGAGCATGACTTCCGTTCCCACCATCACCCTGAACGACGGCAAGGCCATCCCCCAGCTCGGCTTCGGGGTCTTCCAGATCAAGCCCGAGGAGACGGCCGAGGCGACCACCACGGCGTTCGAGCTCGGCTACCGCCACATCGACACCGCCGAGATGTACGGCAACGAGGCCGGGGTCGGCGAGGCGTTCGCGAGCTCCGGTCTCGACCGTGACGACGTCTGGATCACCAGCAAGCTCAACAACGGCTTCCACGAGCCCGACGCCGCCCGCAAGGCGTTCGACGACACGCTCGCCGCGCTGAAGATGGACCACGTCGACCTGTTCCTCATCCACTGGCCGCTGCCGACGCGCTACGACGGCGACTTCGTCTCGACCTGGAAGACGCTCGAGGAGTTCTACCGCGACGGCCGGGCCCGCTCGATCGGCGTCTCGAACTTCCAGGTCAAGCACCTGCGCCGCCTCGCGGCCGAGACCGAGATCAAGCCCGCGGTCAACCAGATCGAGGTGCACCCCTTCTTCACCAACGAGGAGGTGCGCACCTACTGCCGCGAGAACGAGATCGCGGTCGAGGCCTGGTCGCCGATCGCGCAGGGCGGGGTGCTCGACGACCCCACCATCGTCACCATCGCCGAGCGCGTCGGCCGCACGCCCGCCCAGGTCACCCTGCGCTGGCACATCGAGCGCGGCGACATCGTGTTCCCGAAGTCGGTCACGCCCGCGCGCATGGAGGAGAACTTCGCGCTGTTCGACTTCGAGCTCACCGGCGAGGACCTCGCGATGATCTCGGCGCTCAACAAGGGCGAGGAGGGCCGGACCGGCCCGAACCCCGACAAGTTCGACTACATCCCCGACTGATCTCCCGGCCTGGGCCGAACGGAGCAGGACCACGGTGACCGCCGTCCTGGAGCTGCGCGCACGAGGCGTGCGCGACGGTTCCGGGGCGGCGGTCGCGTTCCTCACCGGCCGCAGCCCCGGCGTCACCGTCGAGGACCCGGACGGCGTGGTGCTGCTGCGGGTGGAGAAGCCCGCGCTGGACCCGTGGTACGCCCGCCGGCCGGACGGCTGGGCGTTGCTCTGCATCGACCCGAGCGTGGGCACGCGGCACGCGATCACCTACGCCGACGGCCGCACCGGCAGCTTCGACGCCGCACCGTCGTCCGGTGCGTGGGAACTGCACGTCGGCGGGGGCCTCGCGGTGCACGCCCGCGCCCTCGGCGCCGGGGTGGGCTCGGACTGGACGTGTGCCCAGGACGGCACCCTGGAACTGCTCGACTTCCTCGCCACCGTCGTCACCTACCGGGAGGTCCGCATGCTGCGCAGCCGTCGCGCCGAGGTCGCGGAGGGGCTGACGTGACCGGCGCGATCGCGATCCTGCGTCTCCCGCGCCGGCTCGCCCAGGCCAAGGGCCGGTTCGCGGTGACGACGCCCGAGGGCGCGGTGGTGCTCGCGGCCGAGGTCGGCACGCGGGGGCGGATCGTCGACCTCGCCGGCCCGGACGCCACGCCGGCCGGCCGGATCCTCGAGGTGCGCGGGCGGCACTGGCAGTTGCTCGACCCCGGGACCGGGCTCCCGGTGGCCCACGCGGAACTGCGCAACGGGGTGCAGGTCTCGATCGCCGGCGGGCCCTGGGCGGAGGTCGACGGCCGGGGTGACGAGTGGGACCTGGTGTGGGAACGCACCACCCTGCTCGCGGTGCGCAAGACCGACCGCAAGATCGCCAAGCGTTCCCTGGACGTCTGGGTCACCGACCCGGCGTGCACCCCCGCGGTGGTCGCGTTCGTCGTCCACGTCCGCACCTGGGCCGTCGCGGCGAACGAGGCGGCGACCGCCGCCCTGACCTGAGTCCGGACGAGGTGGGTCAGAGCCGCTTCGCGGCCGTGATCGCCTCGACGATCTCGCCCAACATCTCGGTGATGCCGAAGTCCTTCGGCGTGAACACCTTCGCGATGCCCCCGGCGCGCAGGGCGGCGGCGTCGGCATCGGGGATGATGCCTCCGACGATGACCGGGACGTCGTCCATGCCCTGCGCCTGCAGGCCGGTCACGACGTCCGGCACCACCGACAGGTGCGAGCCGGACAGCACCGACAGGCCGACGACGTCGACGTCCTCCTCGACGGCCGCGGCGACGATCTGCGCCGGTGTCAGGCGGATCCCGGAGTAGACGACCTCGAAGCCGGCGTCCCGGGCGCGCACCGCGATCTGTTCGGCGCCGTTGGAGTGGCCGTCGAGGCCGGGCTTGCCGACGAGGAACTTCGGCGGACGCCCGAGCTGCTGGCCGAGCGACTTCACCGCGGCGCGCACGGCCGTCATGCCTTCGGTGCCCTCCCCCGCGCCGGACGACGACGACGCATTGACACCGGTCGGCGCGCGGTACTCGCCGAACACCTCGCGCAGGACGCCCGCCCACTCACCGGTCGTCACCCCGACCCGTGCACAGTGCAACGACGCTTCCATGAGGTTCTCGTCGGTCTTCGCTGCATCACGCAACGATCGCAGCGCGGTGTCGACCTCGCCGGCGTCGCGCTGCGCCCGCCACGCCTGCAGCGACTCGACCGCCGCCGCCTCGACCGCCGGGTCGACGCGCTGGATCGAGGCGTCGATGTCGGCCAGCAGCGGGTTGGGCTCGCTCTCGACGTACTTGTTGAGCCCGACCACAACGTCCTCGCCGGACTCGATGCGGCGCCAACGCTCGGCGAGCGAGGCCACCAACGACGACTTCAGGTACCCGGTGTCGACGGCCGCCACGGCGCCGCCCATCTCGAGCACGGTGTCGATCTCGGCCCGGGCGCTGTCGACCAGCTCGGCGACCTTGGCCTCGACGACCCGTGATCCCTCGAACAGGTCGGCGTAGTCGAGCAGATCGGTCTCGAAGGCCAGCACCTGCTGCATGCGCAGCGACCACTGCTGGTCCCACGGCCTCGGCAACCCGAGCGCCTCGTTCCAGGCGGGCAACTGGACGGCCCGCGCCCGGGCGTCGCGCGACATGGTCACGGCCAACATCTCGACCAGGATCCGGTAGACGTTGTTCTCCGGCTGGGCCTCGGTCAACCCGAGCGAGTTGACCTGCACGCCGTAGCGGAACCGCCGCTGCTTCGGGTTCTCGATCCCGTAGCGCTCGCGGGTGATCTCGTCCCACAGCTGGACGAACGCCCGCATCTTGCACAGTTCCTCGACGAACTTCACGCCCGCGTTCACGAAGAAGGACATGCGTGCCACGACGTCGCCGAAGCGTTCGGGCGGGACCTGTCCGGACTCCTTCACGGCGTCGAGCACCGCGATGGCGGTCGACAGCGAGAACGCCAACTCCTGCGTGGGGGTCGCCCCCGCCTCCTGCAGGTGGTAGCTGCAGATGTTGATGGGGTTCCACTTCGGGACGTGGGCGACGGTGTACGCGATCATGTCGGTGATCAGCCGCAGCGACGGCCCCGGCGGGAAGACGTACGTCCCGCGTGAGAGGTACTCCTTGACGATGTCGTTCTGGGTCGTGCCGGTCAGCTTCGCGGGATCGGCGTCCTGCTCGTCCGCGACGGTGAGGTAGAGCGCGAGCAGCCACATCGCGGGCGCGTTGATGGTCATCGAGGTGTTCATGGTCTCGAGCGGGATGCCGTCGAACAGCGCGCGCAGGTCACCGAGGTGCGCCACGGGCACCCCGACCTTGCCGACCTCGCCGCGGGCGAGTTCGGCGTCGGGGTCGTAGCCGGTCTGCGTGGGCAGGTCGAACGCCACGGAGAGGCCGGTCTGGCCCTTCTCGAGGTTGCGCCGGTAGAGCGCGTTCGACTCCGCCGGCGAGCTGTGGCCGGCGTAGGTGCGCATGACCCAGGGAGGGTCGCGGCGGTCGTCGTCGGGGTACGGCATGTCCGGGACCTCCTGCGGGACGGCGCTGTCTCGGCGACCGGCGGGGTGCACCAGCTGCACGGCGTCCCGCCGGATCGGCTGCCCGCGAGTGTCCCCCAGGTGGCTACCCGCTGGTAACCCGCTGTGGCGGGGGCCTCAGAGCGCCCGTCGGGTCACGGCGCGGGCTGGGCCGGACCCTCGACCTGGGGGGCGCGCGGGCGCGTCGGCGGGGCCTCAGGGGAATGACCGAGCCCGTCGGGTCGCAGCACCGGGAGGGTGTCGGAGGTGTGCTCCGGGGCGAACTGCACGTGGACCTGCTCGAAACCCTTGAGCCGCTCGATCGCGGGATAGCTGCCGTAGGCGCGCTGGTCGGCCGGGGTGAGCACCACGTCGTCGGTGAAGGGCGTGAGCAGGGAGCGAGGGTAGAGCCGACGGTCGCGGACCACGTTGAGTTCCGCGGACATCACGAACAGGATCGACCCCACGAACAGGAAGCCCAGCAGACCGAGGACGACCCCGAACACGCCGTACGCGGTGTTGGCGCCGGCCAGTTGCTGCTGGGCGAGGTACGTCCCCGCCCGCTGGATGACCCACCAGCCGACCGCGGCGGACAACGCCCCCGGCCACAGCTGCCGGTACTTCAGGTCGCGCGCGGTGGAGAGCCGGAAGCCCTCCCAGAAGATGAGGAAGTTGCCGCCGATGGTCACCAGGTAGGCGACGACCGTCAGCGTCGTGCCGAGGGCGAAGCCGAAGTTGCCGGTGTTGGCGATCAACGTGCTCAGGGCGGTCGTCACGACGACCCCGCCACCCACCACCGTCACCAGCAGCAGGCTCTTGCCGCGGGCCTTGAACGGGTTGGGGCGCGAGTTGCGCGGGACGCCCCACGCCCGGTTCATCGCGTTCTGCGCCGCCTGCGCCACCCCGATCGAGCCGTAGAGCGCGACGAGGAAGCCGATGACGACGGCGGGCACGCTGCCCTGCAGGCCCTGCGAGATGTCGGTGCCGCCGATGGTCTGCGACAGGATGGGGATCTGGTTGAACGCCGAGTCCTGGATCTGGTCGCGCAGGGTGTCGTTGCCGCCGAGCACGAAACCCAGGACCGAGGTCAGCAGCAGGAGCAGCGGGAAGATCGAGAGGAACCCGTAGTAGGCGACCAGGGCGGCGAGGTAGGCCCCCTGGTCGTCGAAGAACTTGTAGACCACGGCGAGCGGGAAACCCACCACGGGGTGCCTTTGCTGGAAGCGGTCGAGCGAGGCGACGAACCCGCCGCCTCCCGCCACGACCGCGAGGATAGGCCACACCGCTCCCCGACGGCCGTTCCGGCGCCTACCATCGAGTCATGTCCAACGACCCGTCGGCGATCTTCGTCGCCCTCGGCGTCGTGCTCCTGCTGGGCCTGATGCTGCGCTGGATCTTCAAGCCGTCGCACCCCCGGGTCGGCGCCCGCGGCCTCATCGACGCCTCCGAGTCCTCGGCCGCCGGCAACCTCGGCATGCTCGACGTCGTGGCACCCGCTATCCCCCGCGCCCGCGCGCTCACGCTGCGCAACACCCTCACCGAGGCCGGGATCCGCTCGTCGATCTCGCGCCGCAACGACGGCGCGGTCGACGTCCTGGTCTTCCGCGACGACGCCGAGCGCGCCCGCGACCTGCTGCGGCTGTAGCGGCGGCCTCGAGGCGCGTCAGACCTCGACGCGCTGCACGTCGGCCCCGAGCGCCCGCAGTTGCTCGTCGAGGCGGACGTACCCGCGGTCGATGTGGTGCACGCCGCTGACGTCGGTGACCCCCTCGGCCACCAGACCCGCGATGACCAGCCCGACCCCGGCGCGGATGTCGGACGCCACGACCGGTGCACCCGACAGTCGCGTCCGGCCGCGGACCACGGCGTGGTGGCCGTCGGTGCGGACGTCCGCGCCCATGCGTGCGATCTCGTCGCAGAACATGAAGCGGGCCTCGAACAGGTTCTCGGTGATCATCGCGACGCCGTCGGCGACCGAGAGCATGGCGATCGCCTGCGGCTGCAGGTCCGACGCCAGCCCGGGGTACGGCAACGTGACGACGTCGAAACTCCGCGGCCGGTCGGGCATCTGCACGCGGAACCCGCCGCCCTCGGCGGCGTCGTAGACCTGCACCACGCCGCCGGCCCCGTCGAGTTTGTCCAGCAGCAGCCGCAGGTGCGACGCGTCGGCGCCGGTGACCCGGATGTCGCCGCGGGTGGCCATCGCGGCGCAGGCCCAGGTGCCGGCCACGATCCGGTCGGGAACCGCCACGTGGGTGACGCCGTGCAGGGCGTCGACACCCTCGACCGTGAGCTCGGACGTCCCGATGCCGTCGATGCGGGCGCCCATCGCGACCAGCATGCGGCAGAGGTCGACGATCTCCGGCTCGCGCGCGGCGTTGTCCAGCACGGTCGTGCCCTTGGCCAGCACCGCGGCGGTGACGATGTTCTCGGTGGCGCCCACGGACGGGAAGTCCAGGTAGATCGAGGCACCGTGCAACTGTCCGGCCCGGGCCACCACGAAGCCGTGCTCGATGTCGATGTCCGCGCCCATCTTGCGCAGACCGGCGAGGTGCATGTCGATCGGCCGCGAGCCGATGGCGTCGCCGCCGGGCAGCGCCACCCGCGCCACCTCGCAGCGGGCGACGAGCGGGCCCAGCACCGCGATGGACCCGCGGATCTGGCGGACCAGCTCGTAGGGCGCTTCGTCGGCGAGGTCCTCGGGGACCTCGATGGTCACCGAGTCCGAGCCGTCTGCGGCGTGCGACCCGGTGACGGTGCACCCCAGCCGCTCCAGCAGCTGGGTCATGATGCCGACGTCCGAGATCGCCGGGAGGTTGTGCAGCGTCGTCGTGCCGGGCGCGAGCAGGCTCGCCGCCATCAGCTTGAGCACGCTGTTCTTCGCGCCGACCACCGGGACCGTCCCCGCCAGCCGCGCCCCGCCCTGGACCCGCAACACCTGCACGAGGCCCGATCGTAGGTCAGCGGCAGTCGCCGACCCCCTGGCGCACCAACCCGCGGTCGGTCACGACGTAGAACGCCGAGGAGGTCCGCAGCACCTGGCCCGTGATCGTGGCGTCGGGAAGGGCCGGGCCGACGTCGATCTCCGAGGACGCGAAGCCACCCGGGTCACGGCAGGTGACCACCGACGAGTCCGGCGCGACCGACAGGATCGCGGCGAACCCGCTGCCGCCGTCGTAGATGCGGGTGCCCGGGGCGAGCGGCGGCCGGATCGAGGTCTCCGGGCTCCGGTCCAGCACGCTCGCGAACCCCTCCGTGACCGGCGGGTCGTCGGAGGTCGTCACCCACGTCAGGAACCTCGCAGTCGCGACGTCGGTGACGTGCGGGATCGGCGGACCGAACCGCGCCTGCTCGGTCGCCGGGTCCACCCGGACGAAACGGGAGACCACGGCGTCGGAGCCCGCCGTGCCGGTGACCAGGCCCACGACGTACGGCTCGTCGCTGCTGGTCTGCTCGACCTGCATGCGCAGGTGGTCGGTGGTGATGACCCCCGGCATGTCCACGGTCGACAGCGTGTCGAGGCTGTCGAGGTCCAGGCGCAGCAGACGCGAGCCGCTCGCCGCCCAGACGGCGTCGGTCGACACCACCATCGCCGCGATGCTGCCCTCGATCGCCCGTGACCGGCCCGGCTCCAGCGTGGTCGCGTCGAACACCTGCACCGCCGGCCGGCCGACGGCCGTGGCCACGTAGAGCCGGTCCCCCAGCGGGCTCACGGCGATGGCGCTCGCCTGCGACTCGAGCAGCTGCACCGCCGTCACCTGACCGTTCTGGATGCGGACGATCCCGGCCCCGCGGTCGAGCATCCACACGATGTCGTCGCCGCTCGCGCTCGCGACCAGCTCGCGCGGGGTGCCGATCGCCCGCGGCAGCCCGACCAGGCCGACCACCGGGGCGGGCGGCAGGGGCGAGCCGCGACCGGACACCGACGGCGACGCGGACGGCGACGCCGTCGGAGTCGGGGAGCCGCCGACGGCCCGCCCGACCAGCACGGCTGCGACCAGCACGACCACCGCGGCGCCGACGGCGACCAGGGGCGCCCGGCCGGCCGGACGGCGACCGTGTGGCGCGTCCGGCCGCCCGACGTCGAGGACGTCGTCGACGCTGCCGCCTGCGGAGCCGGGCTCCGCGTCGACGAACTCGACGCGGTCGCGGGGCACGGGATCAGTGTGCCCCGGCCCGTCCGACCTCAGCCGTGGCAGGAGCCGTGGCCGCCGCGCGACAGCCTGCCGTCGGCGGTGGCGGCGTAGACCGCGCGTCGGGTGGTGGCGACCGGTCCGGTGATCCCCCGGCCCCGGTCGCCGACGGTCATGCGTCCGACCAGGTCGCCGGCGGCGTCGAAGCAGTCGAGGGTGGCGCTGGTCGGCGTCGCGACCATCCAGGTGCCCGACCCCGGCACCGGTCCCGGCCACAGGGTGGCGTCGGCCGGCAGCGGCCGGCGCGGGGTGGCCGCGCTGGGGTCCGACGGGTCCGGGGCGACCTCCACCGCCCCGCGCGCGCCCACGTGGGCGACGAGCGCCGGGATGCCGGGGACGACGCTCACGGGGTCACGGAACGTGGAGGTCAGGCGGGCGCCGCCGCCCGGTGGCTCGAGCCGCAGCAACGCGCTCACCCCGGGCGTGGTCGCGACGACCGCCTGCAGGCGTGCCCCGACGACCGCGAGCGACCGCACCGAGGTGACCTCCACGGGGACGACCATCGGCCGCAGGGCGCGTCGGAGGTCCGTGGTCCATCCCTGGACGCCCGAGGAGGTGGCCGCCCACACCGAGCCGACCCCGGCCGCGAGCGCGGTCACAGGGGCGGCCGCCGGGGCCTGCCCCCGGGCCTCCAGGGTGAGCGGGTCCAGGGCGACGACGACCGGGGCGAACCGGCCGGTCGTGACGAACACGCCGCGAGCGTCGGGCCGGACCGCCACGGCCCCGTACCCCCGCTCGACCGTGACGGTCGCGACCACGCCGTCGACGACCCGGGCGAGCTGGCCGCCGCTCCCGAGGACCCAGACGACGTCCTCGGACCGGGCCGCGGCGGCCACGATCTGGACCGGCGACCCGAAGTCGGCCGGCAGTGCGACGTGGCCCGCGAACACCGGTGCCTCGGTGGCGACGGCGGGCGCGACCGGCGGGGGTGCCCCGACGACCCGGGCCGCGGCGAGCAGACCCCCCACGACCACCAGGGCCGCCACGACGGCGCGCCACCGGGGACCGGGACGCTGCGGTGCGTCGTCGCCTGCATCCGGCGCCGGCTCGGTGCCCGGCCCACCGCGCATGTCGACGACAGGGTCGAGGAATTCGACCCCCTCGTGTGCGAGCGTGGCCACGTTCGTCAGTGTGATGCCTGGACAGGGATCCGTCACGGCTGCGCCGCCGACCTAAGGTCGGTGCATGTCCGTACACCTGACCCGCATCTACACCCGGACCGGCGACGACGGCACGACCGGCCTCGGCGACATGTCCCGGGTGGCCAAGACCGACCCGCGGGTGGTGGCGTACGCCGACTGCGACGAGACCAACGCGGCCCTGGGGGTCGCGATCGCGCTCGGGCGGCCGTCGGTCGAGCTCGAGGCGGTGCTGACGGCGCTGCAGAACGACCTGTTCGACGTCGGCGCCGACCTCTGCACGCCGGTCGTCCAGGACCCCACGTACCCGCCCCTGCGGGTGACCGACGCGTACGTCGACCGGCTCGAGGAGTGGTGCGACGAGTACAACGCCCGGCTCCGCAAGCTCGACAGCTTCCTGCTGCCGGGCGGGACGCCACTCGCGGCCCTGCTGCACACGGCCCGCACGGTGGCCCGACGGGCCGAGCGCAGTGCGTGGGAGCTGCAGGCCGCGCTCCGCGCCGCGGACGAGGGTCAGGTGGTCACGCCCGCGGCGCTGCGGTACCTCAACCGGCTCTCGGACCTGCTGTTCATCCTGGCCCGGGTCGCGAACCCCGACGGCGACGTGCTGTGGAAGCCGGGCGGCGGCGCGGCCTGAACGGGCTGCACGTCGAGCTCAGGTCTCGACGGCCGTCCCCGAGGCGTCCGGCGAGCTCGAGGCGTCCGGTGAGCTCGACGAGCCCGGCGTGGCCGAGACACCGGTCAGGGGGCAGAACCCGGACGTGACGGCGTCGGCCACCGCCTGCTGCTGACCGGCCGAGAGGTCGACGTCGGGGAACGTCGCGGGCACGGCCGTGGCCGGGTCGTCGCCATCGCGCAGCGCCCCGCACAACGCCACCGAGTTCTGGACCGCGTCGGTGTCCACGACCGCGAGCGCCGGGTCGACAGCGGTCAGCGCGGCGAGCAGCGCGGCCGTCTGGGCGGTGTCGGGAGTCGGCAGGGCGGTGGTCTCCGAGGGGATGGGATCGGGTGCGGAACTCTGCGGCCCGGTCGAGGTCGGCTGCCCCGCTCCGTTGCCGTTGCCCTTGCCGCCGTTGTCGTCCCCGCAGCCGGCCAGCACGGCCAGCGCGAGCGCGGCCGTGACCAGGACGGTGGAACGTCGTGTCGAGGTGCCCATACCTCAGCCGTGCCCAGCCCGGACCGGCCTCAGACAGCCCCGCCCCGCATCGTGACGGCGACGCTCACCAGCGGGGTGCCGACGCCTCGAGCCAGGACAGGAACCCGGTCACGGCGCCCTCGCCGAACCCGAGGGAGACCGTGCCGGCCGGGTCACGGACCTCGACGACGGTGGCCGAGGCGGGCAGCGCCGACACCTCGTCGGCGCGGGGCGCCCGCTGGCCGACGACCTCGATCTCGGCGCGCAGCAACGTCCGGTTGGGCTTCGAACCGACGCCCATGGCGCGGTACCAGCGCAGCTCGTCGCCGTGGTACTGCGCGACCCCGTAGAGCCACCGCTTGGTGGCCGGGGTCTCGGTGCGCAGGGCGAGCGGGATGCCGCCGACCCCGCGCAACATGAACCGCTGCCGCGCGAGCACCCCGGCGAACAGCAACACCACCAGGACGACCACCACCACGACGACCACGTCGACGATCATCGGCACGGTGACGCGCTCCGGGGCGGCGGGACGGTGGCGGACTCGACCGGTCTAGACCGAGACTTCCTCGCCGGCAGCACGCAGTCGGGCCCGGGCCCGGTCGCGGGCCGCGAGGGCCACCTCGGAGTCGGCGTCGGAGGCGAGTTCGCCCTCGGCCCGCTGCAGGGCGTCCCGGGCGCGGGCGACGTCGATCTCGTCGGCCGGCTCGGCGGTCTCGGCGAGCACCGACACCGCACCCTCGCGGACGGCGAGGAAGCCGCCGTGCACGGCGACGCGCAGCGGCTCCTCACCCTCGCGGTCGATGCGCACGACGTAGCCCGGGGCGAGCGCCGCGATCATCAGCTCGTGGCCGGGCAGCACCCCGATGTCGCCCTCGACCGTGCGGGCGTTCACCGCGGTGGCCTCACCCGACCACAGCGCGCGTTCGATCGAGACCAGCTCGACGTGCATCGTGGCCACGGCGTTGCCCTACCTGTTCCTCGTGTCGTGTCTGGCGTGATCGGGGCGGAGCAGCTCAGTCGCTGCTCTCGCGGAGCTTCTGCGCGTTGCGCTCGAGGTCCTCGATGCCACCGCACATGAAGAACGCCTGCTCGGGGTACTCGTCGAACTCGCCGTCGCAGAGGCGCTTGAACGCGTCCACCGTCTCCTCGATCGGCACGAACGAGCCGTCGATGCCGGTGAACTGCTTGGCGACGAACGTGTTCTGCGAGAGGAACCGCTCGATGCGCCGCGCGCGGCCCACCAGGATGCGGTCCTCCTCGGAGAGCTCGTCGATGCCGAGGATCGCGATGATGTCCTGCAGTTCCTTGTAGCGCTGGAGGATCTGCTTGGTGCGGTTCGCGACGTCGTAGTGCTCCTGCCCGATGTACTGGGCGTCGAGGATGCGCGAGGTGGAGTCGAGCGGGTCCACCGCGGGGTAGATGCCCTTCTCCGAGATCGGCCGCGACAGCGTGGTCGTGGCGTCGAGGTGGGCGAAGGTGGTGTGCGGGGCCGGGTCGGTGATGTCGTCGGCGGGCACGTAGATCGCCTGCATCGAGGTGATCGAGTGACCACGGGTCGAGGTGATCCGCTCCTGCAGCTGGCCCATCTCGTCGGCCAGCGTGGGCTGGTAGCCCACCGCGGACGGCATGCGGCCGAGCAGCGTCGACACCTCGGAACCGGCCTGCGTGAACCGGAAGATGTTGTCGATGAACAGCAGGACGTCCCGCTTCTGCACGTCGCGGAAGTACTCCGCCATCGTGAGCGCGGTCAGGGCGACGCGCAGGCGGGTGCCCGGCGGCTCGTCCATCTGACCGAAGACCAGCGCGGTCTTCTCGAGCACGCCGGAGTCGGTCATCTCCGCGATGAGGTCGTTGCCCTCACGGGTGCGCTCGCCGACACCGGCGAACACCGACACACCACCGAAGTTCTCGGCGACGCGGTAGATCATCTCCTGGATGAGCACGGTCTTGCCGACGCCCGCACCGCCGAACAGGCCGATCTTGCCGCCGACCACGTAGGGGGTCAGCAGGTCGATGACCTTGATGCCGGTCCAGAGCGGCTCGGTCTTGGACTCCAGCTGGTCGAACGCCGGCGGCTGCCGGTGGATCGGCCAGGTGTCGTGCTCGCCGAGCTCCTCGACGGTGACGTCGAGCGGGCGGCCGAGGACGTCGAAGACGTGGCCCTTGGTGACGTCACCGACCGGCACGGTGATCGGCTTGCCGGTGTCGGTCACCTCGGTGCCGCGGACCAGGCCGTCGGTGGGGGCGAGCGCGATGGCCCGCACCATGTCGTCACCGATGTGCTGCTCGACCTCGAGCCACAGCTGCTTGGTGGTGTCGCCCAGGGTGATCGGGACGGTGAGGGCGTTGAAGATCTCGGGCATCGAGTCGCGCCCGAACTCGACGTCGACGACCGGGCCGATGACCCGCACGACCCGGCCGCGGCCGGTCACGTGCTCGTCGCGGTTGACGATCTCCTCGGTGATGGTCATCGGTCGTCTCCTCCTGCTGATGCGAGAGCATCGGCGCCGCCGACGATCTCGCTGATCTCCTGGGTGATCTCCGCCTGGCGCGCCTGGTTCGCGAGACGGACGTAGGTCTTGATGAGTTCGTCGGCGTTGTCGCTCGCCGACTTCATGGCCTGCCGACGGGCCGCGGACTCCGAGGTCGCGGACTCCAGCAGCGCCGAGTAGATCCGGGCGCCGACGTAGCGCGGCAGCAGCGAGTCCAGCAGCGCCGAGGCGTCGGGCTCGAAGTCGTACTGCGGCTGCGGGCCGTCGGACGTGCGCTCGTCGTCGTCGTCCGTCTGCTCGACCTGCACGGGCGAGATCTTCGACGCGGTGACGATCTGGGTGACGCTGTTCTCGAACCGGGTCGAGACCAGGTACAGCTCGTCGATGCCCATCGGGGCCGATTCGTCGCCGTGGACGTGCCGCTCACTGGTGGCGAGCAGCGCGGCCACGACGGTGTCGATGGCCTCACGGGCGAGGTCGAAGCTGGGCTGCTCGGAGAACCCGGTGAAGGCGCCCGCGACCTCGATGCGACGGAAGCGGTAGTACCCGACGCCCTTGCGGCCGATGACGTACCGGACCGGCTCCTTGCCCTCGGACTCGATCCGCGCGGCGACGTCGTTCGCCCGCTTGATCGCGTTCGAGCTGTAACCACCGGCGAGACCGCGGTCCGAGGTGATGACCAGGATGCCCGCCCGCTTCGGGTTCTCGACCCCGGTGAGCATCGGGTGCTGCAGCGAGGCGTTGCCACCGAGCGCCGCGAGCGCGTTGGTCATCTCCTCGGCGTACGGGCGGGCAGCCCGCATCCGCGCCTGCGCCTTGGCGATGCGCGACGCGGCGATGAGCTCCATCGCCTTGGTGATCTTCTGGGTCGACCGCACAGCGCGAGCGCGCTGGCGGTAGACCCGGAGCTGGCCGGCCATGGGTCAGGAGGCCTTCTTGTCGGTGTCGACCTTGTTCTCGTCCGCCGCCCGCTGCGAGTCCTTCTCGGCCTGCCAGTTGGCCTTGACCTCGGCCACGGCCTTCTCGAGCTGGCCGACGGTGTCGTCCGACAGCTGACCGCTCTCGTTGATGGCGTCGTAGATGCCCGGCTGGTTGTGGGCGACGTAGTCGAGGAACGCCTTCTCGAACGGGCGGATGTCCGCGACGTCGATGTCGTCGAGCTTGCCGGTGGTGCCGGCCCAGATCGACACGACCTCACGGTCGGTCGGGTAGGGCGAGCTCGCCGGCTGCTTGAGCAGCTCGGTCATGCGGGCGCCTCGGGCCAGCTGGTCCTGGCTGGCCTTGTCCAGGTCGGACCCGAAGGCGGCGAACGCCTCGAGGTCGCGGTACTGGGCGAGGTCGACGCGCAGGCGACCGGCGACCGACTTCATGGCCTTGGACTGCGCCGCGCCACCGACGCGCGACACCGAGATGCCGACGTTGATGGCCGGACGCACACCGGCGTTGAACAGGTCGGTCTCGAGGAAGCACTGACCGTCGGTGATCGAGATGACGTTGGTCGGGATGTACGCCGAGACGTCGTTGCCCTTGGTCTCGATGATCGGCAGGCCGGTCATCGAGCCGCCACCCAGCTCGTCCGAGAGCTTGGCGCAACGCTCGAGCAGGCGGGAGTGCAGGTAGAAGACGTCGCCCGGATAGGCCTCGCGGCCCGGCGGGCGGCGCAGCAGCAGTGACACCGTGCGGTAGGCCTCGGCCTGCTTGGACAGGTCGTCGAACACGATGAGGACGTGCTTGCCGTCGTACATCCAGTGCTGGCCGATGGCCGAACCCGTGTACGGCGCGAGGTACTTGAAGCCTGCGGAGTCGGCGGCGGGCGAGGCGACGATGGTGGTGTACTCCATCGCGCCGGCCTCCTCCAGCGTGCCGCGGACGGACGCGATGGTGGAGCCCTTCTGGCCCACGGCGACGTAGATGCAGCGCACCTGCTTCTTCGGGTCGCCGGACTTCCAGTTGTCGCGCTGGTTGATGATCGCGTCGACGCAGACGGTGGTCTTGCCGGTCTGCCGGTCGCCGATGATCAGCTGACGCTGGCCGCGGCCGATGGCGGTCATCGCGTCGATGGCCTTGATGCCGGTCGAGAGCGGCTCGCGGACCTCCTTGCGCTGCACCACGGTGGGCGCCTGCAGCTCGAGGTCGCGGCGACCCTCCGCGGCGATCTCGCCGAGGCCGTCGATGGGCTGGCCGAGGGCGTTGACCACGCGGCCCATGAAGGCGTCGCCGACCGGGACCGAGAGGATGTCGCCGGTGCGCTTGACCGGCTGGCCCTCCTCGATCGTCGCCGGGTCACCGAGGATGACCACGCCGATGTCGCGCACGTCGAGGTTCTGCGCGAGGCCGAGGGTGCCGTCCTCGAAGCGCAGCAGCTCGTTGGTCATGACGCTCGGCAGGCCCTCGACGCGGGCGATGCCGTCGCCGACCTCGGCGACGACGCCGACCTCCTCGCGCGTCGCGGTGGTGCTGTACGAGGAGACGTAGTCCTCGAGTGCGCTGCGGATCTCGTCCGCAGAGATCGTCAGCTCAGTCATGACCGTCCCTGGTTCGTCGTCGGTGTGGTGCGGATGGTGCTGTCCATGGTGCGCGCTCGGCCGCGCGGGTCCATCAGGCGCCGAGTCTCGACCGGGCGGCCGCGAGGCGGGTGGCCACGCTGCCGTCGATGATCTCGTCGCCCAACCGGACGACGAGGCCGCCGCGGATGCGCGGGTCGACGTCGACCCGCACCGCGATGTCACGGCCGTACAGCCGGCTCAGCGTGGCCGCGAGCCGTTCGGTCTGGGCGTCGCTCAACGCGACCGCACTGGTGACGCTCGCGATCGAGCGCTGCCGGCGGGAGGCGGTGAGTTCGAGCAGGTCGTCGACCGCGAGCTCGACGCTGGGGTGCGAGGTGGAACGCACCCCCTGCGTCACGAGCGCGACGGTGACGGGGTCGGCCCGGCCGTCGAGCAACCGGGTCGCGAGCGTGGCCCGCTGCTCCCCGGGCACCGTCCGGTCGTCGAGCGCACCGCGCAGGCCGCTGTCGCCCGCGACGATCCGTCCGAACCGGAACAGCTGGTCCTCGACCGCCTCCAGGTGACGGGCCTGCTCCGCCTCGATGAGCAGGAGCTGGTTGCCCGCGCCCTCGAGCGCGTCGACCAGGTCCCACGGGTTCGACCAACGCTTGCCGACCACGTCCGACGCGATGTCGAGCGTGGCGGCCGGCACCCGGCCGTCGAACAGGCGGCGCAGGAGCCCCGCCCGGTCGTCGGACTCGACGCTGGCCTCGGCCAACGTGCGGCGCAGGCCGGCGTTGCCGGAGAGGACGCCGACGATCCCGAACAGACCCCCGGCGACCGCGGGGCGGTCGGACAGACCACCCGCGGTGGCGTCGAGGTCCTCGAGGACGCGCGCGGTCGACTCACGACTGGCGGCGTTCAAGACGGGCACGGGCTACGTCACTCCCCCGCCGGGCTGGCGGTCGCGGCGTCCTGGGTGATCGCGTCCTGGGACTCCAGGCCGGCCAGGAAGTCGTCGACCGTGCGCTGCACCGCGGCGTCGTCGGCCAGGCGCTGGTCGACGATGCGGCCGGCCAGGTCGACCGCGAGCACGCCGATCTCACCGCGCAGCTCGCGCACGATCTGCTCGCGCTGCTGGGAGAGGGCCTCCTCACCGCGGGACACGATGCGGGCGGACTCCTCCTGCGCCTGCGTGCGGAGGTCCTCCACGATGTGCTGCGCCTCGGCGCGGGCACTCTCGCGGATCTGCGCGGCCTCGGTGCGGGCCTCGGCCAGCTGCTGCTGGTACTGGGCCAGCGTGCGCTGCGCTTCCTCCTGCGCCTGCCGGGCGCGTTCGATCCCGCCCTCGATCTCGTTGCGCCGCGCGGCGTAGGCCTTCTCCAGCGCGGGCACGACGTACTTCCGGATCAGGAAGAACAAGATCCCGAAGACGACCAGGACGAGGATGATCTCCGACAGGTGCGGGAGGATCGGGTTGATCTCACCCTCCGCCGCCAAGAACCTGGCGCTCATCGACTACCTCCCACCGTGTGACTCGATCGATCCGTTGACGACGCGGCCGTCTAGAGGACGAACGCGAGGGCGATACCGATGATCGCGAGCGCCTCGGCGAGCGCGAAGCCGAGGATCGCGATCTGCTGCAGGACGTTGCGCGCCTCGGGCTGACGGGCGGTGCCCGCGATGTAGGCCGCGAAGATCAGGCCGATGCCGATGCCGGGGCCGATCGCCGCGAGACCGTAGCCGATCATGTTCAGCGAACCGAGGTCGCTGATGTTTCCTTGAAGCATTGCTGGGTTCCTTTCGAGGTGATCAGCGAGCGGGTGCGCGCCGAGGACCGCCGGTCAGCGGAAGGGGATCAGTGTTCTTCGGACAGCGCGCCGCCGATGTACGTCGCGGTGAGCAGGGTGAAGACGAAGGCCTGCAGGAACTCGACCAGCAGTTCCAGGAAGCCGACCAGGACGCCGAGGACGAACGACAGCACGCCCGCGATGTGGTTGACGAAGCCGGCAGCGTCGATGAGCAGGTACTCGGCGCCGGTGGCGAACAGGATGATCAGCAGGTGGCCCGCGAACATGTTCGCGAACAATCGCAACGACAGCGTGGCCGGCCGCACCAGGATGTTCGAGAGGAACTCGAGCGGGATGACCAGCAGCAGCACCGGGCCGGTGACGCCGGGCGGCACGGTGACGAACTTCAGGTAGCCGAAGAACCCGTGCTTGCCGATGCCGACGGCGTTGTAGATGACCCACACCATGATGGCGAGCCCGTACGCGAACCCGACGCGCGAGAAGCTCGGGAACTCCAGCACGGGGAACATGCCGAAGATGTTGTTGACCAGGATGAAGAAGAAGAGGCTGACCAGCAGCGGCACCCACCGCAGGAAGTCGCGGGTGCCGATGATGTCGCGGCCGATGGAGTCGCGGACGAAGTTGTAGCTGGACTCCAGCACGAACTGGCCCTTGCTGGGAACCAGTTGCAGCTTGCGTGTGCTGATGAGGAAGTACGCGGCGACGACGACCGCCGCCAGCACCAGCAGGAAGGAGGACTTGGTCAGCAGCTGACCCAGCTCGCCGGTCTGGTTGCCGAACAGCGAGGGGAACTCGAAGTCGTTCGGTCCGGGCGGCGTGAAGTCCGCCAGGTACGTCACGTCAGCGCTCACGCGTCAGCTCCTCGGCTGGTCGTCTGTCGGCCGTCGGGACCGGTGGGTCCGTCGCTCGACTGGCGGTCGGTCGGGGTGGTGGGCGACACTGCGTTCACGTCGTCGTGCTCGCCACCCGCCACGGAGTCCAGGTGGGCCATCCCCACGCGGAAGCGGGCGATGACCATGTAGATCCCGAGCACGGCACCGAAGACGACGCCCACGGGGATCAGCCAGGCGGCACCGAGCCAACGGCCCAGACCCCACCCGGCGAGCCCGTAGACCGCCACACCGGACACGATGTAGCCGAACGCCGCCCACGGATCGGTGGTGACCGGCGCTGCGCTCGGAGTTCGGCCGCTCATGTCCACCCGGACTGTAACAGGGCTGGAACACAGCCCCGACCACCAGGTACGGGCCTTGCAAACGCCGCCGCGAGCGCCTCGGTGACGATCACCGCGAGCGCGGTCCGCGGTCGTGGCGCACGTGCACGACCAGCAGCGCGACCGTCCAGCACAGCACCACCCCGAGCACGCCCGCGCCGACCCCGGCCGGCTGCAACGGTCCGTCGCCGCCCGCGACGGGACGGGTCACGACGGCGAGGACGAACAGCCCGATGACCGCGAGCAGGTAGAGGCCCAGCGCGAGGAGCAGAGCGACCGGCGGGGTGGCCTTCCGGGTGCCCGCGATGAGCACCCGCGCGCTCCCCCACAGCACGAGCAGCACGGTCCCGCCACCGAGCGCGACCGACAGCGCCCAGGTCCAGCCCCCGACGAAGGCGACCAGCGCACCGAGCACCACGCCGGCGAGCGCGACCCGGCTCGAGGTCGCCACCGCGACACGGGAGGGCAGGCTGCCGCGGTCCCAGAGCGCGCTCACGGTGCGACCTGCGGCGGATGACGACGCACACCGATGCGCGGGACCAGCGACCCGACGAGTCCGATGACGGCGAGGACGGCGACCACGACCCCGACCAGCAGCGGCCGGGTGGTGATCGAGAGCGACACCCCGCCGACCGCGAGCAACGCCGACCAGAAGTACAACATCAGCACCGCCCGCCGGTGGCTGTGTCCGCGCTGCAACAGCCGGTGGTGCAGGTGCTGCTTGTCCGGCTTGAACGGCGACTCCCCGCGCGAGATGCGCCGGATGATCGCGAGCACCAGGTCGACGAACGGCAGCGCCAGCACGAAGACCAGGGTGAGCAGCGGGACGTAGAGCGGGAAGGCCCCGAGGGCGGTGCCGTAGGTGCCGGGGTCGCTCTGGGCCACCGCCGAGGCGGCCGCGGCCGAGAGGACCAGCCCGACGAACATCGAGCCGGAGTCGCCCATGAAGATCCGGGCCGGTGCGAAGTTGTGGGCGAGGAAGCCGGTGCACGCTCCGGCCAGCGCCGAACTGAGCAGCAGGGCCGCGCTGGTGACCTCGGTCTGACCGGTGTCGGCCAGGTGGTACGCGTAGGCGAAGAACGACAGCGCGGTGATCGCCGAGACCCCGGCGGCGAGGCCGTCGAGGCCGTCGATGAAGTTGAGCGCGTTGATGGTGACGACGGTGAACAGCACGGTGACCGGGAACCCGACGTCGAGCCCGAAGGAGACGAAGCCGGGCCCGAACGGCAGGTAGAGCGCGGTGAACTGCACGCCGCCGTAGATCACCATGACCCCGCTCGCCAGCACCTGACCCGCGAGCTTGGTCAACGAGTCGAGCTCGTAGCGGTCGTCGAGCATGCCGAGCACGAGCAGGACACCGCCCGCGGCCATGACGCCCGCGATCTGGTTGCCGTTGGTGAACGTGGTGCGCAGCGTCGGCAGGCTGTGCGCGACCAGGATGGCGAGGCCGAACCCGGCGTAGATCGCGACCCCGCCGAGGCGCGGGATGGCGAAGGCGTGCACGTCGCGGTCACGCGGACGCGCGATCGCGCCCCACCGCAGGGCAAGCACCCGCGCGAACGGGGTGAGCATGAGGACGCCCGCGGCGGCGACGCACCAGACGAGGGCGTACTCGAGGCTGGGGTGCACGGGCGCTCAGCTCAGCCCTGCACGTCCGGGAGGACCCTGCGCAGTGCGTCGATGTCGACGGCCCCGCTCCGGAGGACCTTGGGGATCTCGGTGGTGACGTCGATGATGGTCGACGCCACGCCCTTCTGGACCGGTCCGGCGTCGAGGTAGACCGAGACCAGGTCGCCCAGCTGGTCGCGGGCCTCCTGCGCGGTCTTCGCGGGCGGCTGGCCGCTGCGGTTCGCGCTCGAGACCCCCATCGGCCCGACCTCGCGCAGGACGTCGAGGGCCACGGGGTGCAGGGGCATGCGCAGGGCGACCGTGCCGCGGGCGTCACCCAGGTCCCACGTCAGGGAGCGGGCGTGCTCGACGACGATGGTGAGACCCCCCGGCCAGAAGGCCTCGACGAGGTCGCGCAGCCGGTCGTCGACGTGCGAGACCAGGCCGTCGACCGTCTCCCAGCTGCCGACCAGCACCGGGACGGGCATGTCGCGCCCGCGGCCCTTGGCCGAGAGCAGACCGTTGATCGCGGCGCTGTCGAACGCGTCGGCGCCGATGCCGTAGAGGGTGTCGGTCGGCATGACCACGAGTTGGCCCGCACGCACCGAGCGCACGGCCGCCTCCACGGCGGCCTCACGGGTGCCGGGGTCGATGCAGTCCAGGTTCACTCCCACGAGCGACCATCCTGCCGCGCGGGTGTCGCGCCGCTGCGACGGCCCGTCGCGAAGCGCGCCCGCCCGGCCAGGTCGTGCTCGGTCACGACGCCCTCGAAACCCGCCGCGGCGACCAGGTCGCGGACGGCGTCGGCGTGCGTCTCGTCGTGCTCGACGACCAGCAACCCACCCGGCCGCAGCAGCCACGCGGCGGTGGCGGCGAGCCCCGGGACGAGCGCGAGACCGTCGCGTCCGGCGAAGACCGCCTCGGGCGGGTCGGCGTGGACCTCGGCGGCGACGTCCGTGGTGGTGGGCACGTAGGGCGGGTTCGCGAGGACGACGTCGACCCGGCCCTCGAGGCCGGCGGGACGCCAGGTCACGACGTCGGCCGCGGCGACCTCGACCGGCGGGTCCCCCGCGGCGGCCCGTTCGGCGGCGTTGCGGCGCAGCCACGCCAGGGCCTCGGGCGAGCGCTCGACGGCCGTCACGGACGCCTGCCGGTGTTCGTGGGCCACGGCCAGGGCGAGGGCGCCCGACCCCGCGCAGAGGTCGACCACGGTGTGAGCGGTGCGCAGGTCGTCCGCGGCGAGGTCGACGACCAGTTCGGTCTCGGGCCGCGGCACGAACACCCCGGGCCCGACCGCGAGCTCGATCCAGCGGAAGGGAGCGCTGCCGGTGATGTGTTGGAGCGGTTCCCGCCGGATCCGCCGGGCCACGGCCTCGGCGAACCGTTCCCGGGCCGAGTCGTCGAGGTCGTCGCGCAGCAGCAGCTGCCCCCACTCCACGTCCAGGGCGTGGGCGAGCAGCAGTTGCGCCTCGACCCACGCGGCGTCGACCCCCGCGTCCCGCAGCTCCCGCGCGGCCTCGCCCAGCAACGCGCGCCGCGGCGTGGGCCCCGCGACTCCCTCCGTCACCGGACCCGTCCCGACGTGGTGCGCCGCCACCCCGAACGGGCGAGTGGGCAGCTCCCCCGCCGAGTGGTCGGAAAGATGTGACCACTCGCGGGGGTACATGACCACTCACCAGACCCGGACCGGGACCGCGGGGCGGAGCGGGGAGCGGAGCCGGGGGCCGAGCGGGGTAACACGGGTCAGGCGTCCTCGTCCGGGGCGTCACGGTCGGCCCGTTCGAGCGCGTCGATGACGTCGTCGAGGGCGCCGTCGAGGACCTGGTCGAGGTTGTGGGCCTTGAAGCCGACGCGGTGGTCGGCGATCCGGTTCTCGGGGAAGTTGTACGTGCGGACGCGCTCGGAGCGGTCGACGGTGCGGACCTGCGCGCGGCGGCTCGCGGACGCCTCGGCCTGGGCCACGTCCTGCGCTGCGGCGAGCAGCCGGGCCCGCAGGACGCGCATGGCGGCGGCCTTGTTCTGCAGCTGGCTCTTCTCGTTCTGCATCGACACGACCGTGCCGGTGGGCCGGTGCGTGATGCGGACGGCGCTGTCGGTGGTGTTGACGCTCTGACCGCCGGGGCCCGACGACCGGAAGACGTCGATGCGCAGGTCGTTCGGGTCGATGTCGACCTCGACCTCCTCGGCCTCGGGCAGGACGAGGACGCCGACCGCCGAGGTGTGGATGCGGCCCTGCGACTCGGTGACGGGCACCCGCTGCACGCGGTGCACCCCGCCCTCCCACTTCATCCGCCGCCACACCCCCTCGGACGGCCCGACGGCCCGACGGTTGCGCACCGCAACGGTCACGGAGCGGTAGCCGCCGAGGTCGGTGGGTTCCTGGTCGAGGACCTCGGCGACCCACCCGCGGGCCTCGGCGTAGCGCAGGTACATCCGCAGCAGATCTCCGGCGAACAAGGCGGATTCCTCGCCGCCCTCCCCCGCCTTGACCTCGAGCAGGACGTCCTTGGCGTCGTCCGGGTCCTTCGGCGTCAGCAGCTCGTGCAGGGTGTCCGAGAGTTCGTCGATGCGCACGGCCAGGGCGTCGGCCTCGGCGGCGAACGAGTCGTCGTCGGCGGCCAGCTCCAACGCGGTGTCGCGGTCGGCCCGCGCGGCGTCGAGGTCGTCGGCGGCGGTGACGACCGGGGCGAGTTCGGCGAAGCGCCGACCCAACGCGCGGGCGGTCGACTGGTCGGCGTGCACGGCGGGGTCCGCGAGCGTCTGCTCCAGGTGTTGGTACTCCGCCCGCAGCGCCCCGAGGTCCGCCACCGTCTGCTCCCGTCCCTCTCGTCCGTTCACTGCCCCCGACACGACGACGGCGCCCGACCCCGGGTGGGGTGGGCGCCGTCGGTGGTGGAGCTACTTGGCGTCGGTGGCCTTGCCGGCCCGCTTGCCGTAGCGCTGCTCGAAGCGCGCGATGCGGCCGCCGGTGTCCATGATCTTCTGCTTGCCCGTGTAGAACGGGTGGCAGGCGGAGCAGACCTCGACGCGCATCTCGCCGGACCCGACCGTGCTGCGGGTGTGGAACTCGTTCCCGCACGAACAGGTGACGGTGGTGTCGACGTACTCGGGGTGGATGCCGGTCTTCATGTTCTGGATCCCTTCGTGCGGCCCGCCTCGTGCGGGCCGAGTGGTGGCTCCGGGTCGGCAAGAGAACGAGCCGTGAACCGGGTCCGGGTGGTGGTACAGCGCTCCAGTGTGCCAGAGGACCGACACCACGCCTTCCGGGTGGTGGAACGGCGACGGGCCGGCCGGCATTCCCGGTGAGGGAGTGCCGACCGGCCCGGTCGCCGGGTGCCGTCGCCGGGGGCCGGATCAGCCCTTGACGCCGCCGGCGGTGAGGCCCGAGACGATCCGGCGCTGGAACAGCAGCACGATGATGACCAGCGGGATCGTGACGATCACACCGGCGGCCATCGGCTGTGCGAACGGGGTCTGGTTCGGCCCCACCGAGAACCGGGCGATCGCGACGGTGACCGGCGCGAGGTTCGGCTTGTTGCTGTACATCAGCACCGAGATCAGGAAGTCGTTCCAGCTGGCGAGGAACACCAGGATCGCGGTGGTGAACATGGCGGGCGCCGCCAGCGGCAGGATCACCATGCGGAACGCCTGGAACGGGGTCGCGCCGTCGACCTTGGCCGCCTGCTCGAGCTCCCACGGCATCTCGCGGAAGAAGCTGGTCAGCGTGTAGACCGACAGCGGCAGCGCGAACGCGATCTGCGGCACGATGATCGCCTGGTAGGACCCCAGCCACCCGATGTTGGTGAACAGCTGGAACAGCGGGGTGATGAGCGCGACCTGCGGGAACATCGACGCCGCGAGCATCGCGCCGAGCAGGACACCCTTGCCGCGGAACTGCAGCCGGGCGGCCGCGTACGCCGCGAAGACGCCGAACACCATCCCGACGAGGGTCACGACGGCGCCGATGAACAGGCTGTTGAGCAGCGCGCGCCCGAAGTTCCCCTCCTGGAACGCGTACGTGTAGTTGTCGAACGTGACGTTGCTGAAGAAGAACCCACCCTGGAACACCTCGTTGTTGGGCCGCAGCGACAGCACCAACATCCAGTAGAAGGGCAGCAGACACCACAGCGCGATCAGCACGATCGCGGCGGCGTTGCGGATCATCGGCCACGGCGACTTGCGCGGCGGGGCGTACTCGCCCGAACCCGCGGTGGCCGTGGCGGTGGGGACGGCGGTGGCGGTCATGGTCGTCCTCCTCAGACCTTCGCCGCGGGAGCCGCGGCCTTCTCACGGGCGGCCTCGCGGCGTTCTGCACGCGACGGCTTCTTCGGCTTCTCGCTCTGGCTCAGGTCCGCACCCAGCGCCTTGATGAGGATGAAGGCCAGCAGGAAGATGAAGATGAACGTGATCGTCGACAACGCCGACGCCTCGTAGGTCCGGCCCTGCTGCAGTTGCCGGTAGACCAGCACCGACAACGTCGAGGTGTCGGGGTTGTTGACACCGGTGAGGATCGCCGGGAGGTCGAACATGCGCATGACGTCCATGGCCCGGAAGATCACCGCCACGACGAGCGCCGGCTTCACCAGCGGCAGGGTGATCTTGTAGAAGCGCTGCCAGGCCGTGGCACCGTCGACCTTGGCCGACTCGTAGAGGTCGGCCGGGATGATCTGCAGACCGGCGAGGATGAGCAACGCCATGAACGGCGCGGTCTTCCAGCTGTCGGCGATGAGGATCGCGGCCCGGCTGGGCCAGCCGCCGGACAACCAGACGGTGTCCAGGCCGAAGATCTTGTTGAACACACCCTCGCTCTGGAAGATGACGTACCAGAGCTTGGCGGTGACCGCCGTGGGGATGGCCCACGGCACGAGGATCGCCGCGCGCACCAAGGCCCGACCCTTGAACGCCTTGTTCATCATCAGCGCGAACAGCAGACCGATGATGGTCGTGATGAGGACCTCGACGATGGTCAGGCCGAAGGTGAAGGTGGTCGACTTCCAGAACAGGCCACCGGTGTTGCCGGGCGGGCACTTGGTGTCGCCACACCGCTGGCCGAGCCAGTGGATCCAGTTGGTGAGCCCGATCCACTGCCCACCCTGGTTGAACAACTTGGTGACCGGGTCGAGCCCCTTGTCACTGCGGAAGCTGTTGATGATGGCGGCGATGAGCGGGTAGCCGACGACGACGGCGAGGACCAGCACGGCCGGGGCGACCAGGATGGCCGCGAACTTCCCCTCACCGGAGTTGATCTTGCGTCGGCGCTCGTTCCCGCCACCGGAACCCGGTGTGGCGTTGCGTTCGGCGTTCTCGGCTGCCTGGCCGGCAACTGCTGTCACGGAGGTGCCTCCTCGGGGACCCGCGGACGGTCCGGTGGGCCGTCCGCACGGTGAGCGACGTCACGAAGGTGTGGCGTGGAGCCACGCTAGCCGCGCCGGGCGCGGACCGGAACCTCGCGGTTCCGGTCCGCGCCCGGGCGGATCAGCCGGCCGGGACGGCCGGTCTCGACTCAGTTGCCGTTGGTGGCTGTCGTGAGAGCCGATTGCAGGTCTTTCAGCGCCTGGTCGACGCTCTTGTTGCCCTGCAACGCTGCGAAGATGTTCTGCTGGATCGCCTGCGTGACGGCCGGGTAGAACGGCGTGACCGGACGCGGCACGGCGTTCTCGATGGCGGTCTTCAGGGTCGACAGGTAGCCGAACTTCGACTGCAGCTCGGTGTCGCCGTAGAGGCTCTCGCGCACCGGGGCGAGCGAGGACTCCTCCAGCAGGAACTTCTGGGTGGCCTCCGAGGTGTAGAACTCGAGGAACTTCTTCGCGGTCTGCTTGTGGTCGCTGAACTCGCTGATCGCGATGCTGTGACCGCCGAGGCTGGACGAGCCCAGGCCGTCGAGACCCGGCAACGGCGCGACGCCGAACTTGCCGTTGACCTTCGAGCTGCCGTCGGTCGCCGAGAGCAGGCTGTAGGCGTAGGGCCAGTTGCGCAGGAACAGCAGGTTGCCCTGCTGGAAGTCGTCCAGGCTCTGGGTCTCCTGGAACGTCAGGCCGTTCGAGGGGATGTAGCCCTGCTTGAAGCCGTCGGTCAGGAACGACAGACCCTTCTTCGCGGCGTCGGTGTCGACGTCGGGCTTGCCCGAGTCGTCGAGGATGTGGCCGCCGGCGCTGTTGATCGCCTCGGCCGCGTTGACGGTCAGACCCTCGTACTGCGCGAACTGGCCGGCGTAGCAGTCACGGACCGACCCCTTCTTGGCGCAGTCGGCGATCATGTCCGCCCACGTCGTGGGCGCCGTGGGGATGATGTCCTTGCGGTAGTAGAGCAGGCCGCCGTCCGAGGTGCCCGGGGCTGCGTAGAGCTTGCCGTTGTAGGTGGCGGCGTCGACGGTCGGCTTGAGGAAGCCCGTGGTGTCGATCTTGTAGTCGCCCTCGAGGGGGACGAGCCAGCCCTGCGCCGCGAACTCGGCGGTCCACACGACGTCGACCGAGACGACGTCGTAGTCGGCGTTCTTGGCCTGGAAGTTCTGCACCAGGTCGTCGTGCTGCGCGTCGGCCTGGTCCGACTGCTCCCGGATGGTGACCTGCTCGTCGGGGTGGTCCTTGTTCCACATCTCGGCGAGGGGCTTGAGGATGCCGTTGTTGTCCTTGCCCTGGACGTAGGTGATCGGCCCGGTCGAGTTGCCGGAGTCCGACCCCCCGCCGCCACTCCCGCCGCCACAGGCGGCGAGCAGGCTGGCCGCCAGGCCGGTCAGCGCGACTGCGCCGACGATCCGCGTGGCGCGACGGGTGCTGCCCGCGCCACGGAAGTGCGTGGTCCATCGAGAGCCGGTGGACGTCCCCATGCGTGGTCCTCTCGTTTTCGTGTGTCCCGCGCCGCTGCGGAAGGTGCACGGCGACCGGTACCGCTTACAGCCGATCTCTGCACCCAAGCACCCGGGGCAGCTCAGAGGAAGGGCGCCACGTGTGCGGATGCACAACTGTTACCGGCAGGTTGCGAAAGTGTGCTGGGAGCGCACGGGACGTGTCGGCGCGTCGTCCGTGTCGTGCTCGGGGCCGACCAGCGTGCAGGCGGTCGGAGCGGGCCGCCACGACCACCGGAGACCCGGGAGACGACCGGGGGCGGCCGACGGTCGCCCGTCGACCGCCCCCGTGTGGCCGTCGTGAAGTGCAGTCGTGTCAGTCGCCGCCGGGCGTCGTCTTCGCGATCTGCATGAGGAACTCGTAGTTGTTGCGGGTCTTCTTGAGCCGGTCGGTGAGCAGGTCGATCGCCTGCTGCGGGTCGAGGGCGTGCAGCACCCGCCGCAGCTTCATCACCACCGCGAACTCGTCGGTGGCGAGCAGCAGCTCCTCCTTGCGGGTGGAGCTCTGGTCGACGTCGACCGCCGGGAACACGCGCTTGTCCGCGATCTTGCGGTCGAGCTTGAGCTCGGCGTTGCCCGTGCCCTTGTACTCCTCGAAGATCACCGTGTCGCCCGCGGAACCGGTCTCGACCAGCGCGGTGGCGATGATCGTCAGCGAGCCGCCGTTCTCGATGTTGCGCGCCGCACCCAGGAACCGCTTGGGCGGGTAGAGCGCCGACGAGTCGACACCACCGGACAGGATGCGTCCGCTGGTCGGCGCCGCGAGGTTGTACGCGCGGCCCAGGCGGGTGATCGAGTCGAGCAGCACGACGACGTCGTGGCCCATCTCGACCAGGCGCTTGGCCCGCTCGATCGACAACTCCGCGACCATCGTGTGTTCCTGCGGCCGGCGGTCGAAGGTCGAGGCGATGACCTCGCCCTTCACCGACCGCTGCATGTCGGTGACCTCCTCGGGCCGCTCGTCGACCAGGACGACCATGAGGTGGCACTCGGGGTTGTTGGTCGTGATGGCGTTGGCGATCGACTGCAGCACCATCGTCTTGCCGGCCTTCGGCGGCGAGACGATGAGGGCGCGCTGGCCCTTGCCGATCGGCATCACCAGGTCGATGACCCGGGTGGTGAGGATGTTGGACTCGGTCTCCAGCCGCAGTCGCTCCTGCGGGTAGAGCGGCGTGAGCCGGGTGAACTCCGGACGACCGCCCGCCTCGCTCGGCGCCGCACCGTTCACGGTGTCGAGCCGCACGAGGGGGTTGTACTTCTCGCGGCGTTCACCGTCGCGCAACTGCCGCACGGCACCGGTGACGGCGTCGCCCCGACGCAGGCCGAAGCGGCGCACGAAGGAGTTCTGGACGTAGATGTCGTCCGGGCTGGCGAAGTAGCCGTTCACCCGCACGAACCAGGCGTTCTTGTCCTCGATCGCGTCGACGATGCCCGCGATCGGGACCAGGACGTCGTCCTCGCCGACGGTGGGCTCGCGGTCGTTGCCGCCGCCCTCGTTCTGGCCGCCGCCCTGACGGTCGCGGTTGCGGTTGCGGTTGCGGTCGCGGTAACGACGGCCGCGGCGACGACCGTTGCCGTCCTCGTCGTCGTCGTCGTCGTAGCGGTCGTTGCCCCGGTCCCGGTCGTTGACGCGGTCGTTCACGCGGACGTTGCCCCGGTCGTTGCCCCGGTCGTTGCCGCCCTGCCGGTTCTGGTTGCCCTGACCGTTCTGGTTGCCCTGGCGGTCCTGGTTGCCCTGGTTGCCCTGGCGGTCCTGGTTGCCCTGACCGTTCTGGCCGTTCTGGTTGCCCTGGCGGTCCCCGCGCTGGCCCTGCTGGCCGTCACGCCCGTCCCGGGTGCCGCCGTCACGGTTCTGGTTGTCACGGCCCTGGTTGTCACGGTTCTGGCCGTCACGGTTCCCGTTGTCGCGACCCTGCTGGCCGTCGCGCTGGGCGTCACGGCTCTGGCCGTCACGGTTCTGGGCGTCACGGTTCTGGTTGTCACGGTCGCGCTCGCCGCGCTCACCGCGGTCGCGGCCCTGACGCGGCGGGCGCTCGGTGCGGGTGGGCGCGGAGTCGGCGACCTCGGCGGCCGGCGCCGTCGTGGCGTCACCGGACGTCGTCGGCGTGGCGGTGGCCGGGGCGTCGACGGTGGCCGCGGCGGAG